>NZ_JBHZEJ010000020.1:0-42371 GCF_042756365.1 Streptomyces sp. NPDC059092 | reverse complement strand
GGGGGGCTCCCGCGTACCCCCCCCGCGCCCGCCCCCACCGCGCCCCCCCCGCGCGGGCCCAACACCCCCCCCCCCCCCCCGGGGGGGGGGGGGGGGGGCCCCCCCCCCCCCCGGCCCCCGCCCCTCCTTCGGTCCGTGCGGGACCGGTCGTTCCGAAAGCTCCTAGCCGGCCAGGCAGGCGGGGCCGAGCAGCACCTTCAGGTCGCCGAAGAGCGCCGGGTCGGGCTGGACCCGGTGCCGGTCGAGGCGGAGCACGGTGGTCTTCCTGGCGCCCTGGAGCTTGATGCGGACCTCGGAGTTGCCCCGGTGGTGGCTCAGGATCTCGCCGAGCCTGCTGACCATGGGCGGGGTGAGCTTCACCGTGGGGATGGTGATGGTGACGGGCGCGTCGGTGCCCGCCGAGGAGACGTCGGGGACCTGGAGTTCCATGGCGACGAGCCGGGGGACGTCCTCGCGCTTGTCCAGCCGGCCCTTGACGAAGACGACCGTGTCCTCGACGAGCTGGGTGGAGACGAGCTGGTAGGTCGCGGGGAAGAACATGCACTCGATGGAGCCGGCCAGGTCCTCGACGGTGGCGATGGCCCAGGCGTTGCCCTGCTTGGTCATCTTGCGCTGGAGGCCGGAGATGATGCCGCCGACGGTGACGACCGCGCCGTCCCCGTGTTCTCCGCCCGTGAGCTGGGAGATCGACGCGTCGGCCTTGTCGGACAGCACGTGCTCCAGGCCGAAGAGCGGATGGTCGGAGACGTAGAGGCCGAGCATCTCGCGCTCCTGCGCGAGGAGGTACGTCTTCTCCCACTCGATGTCGGAGAACTCGATGTCGAGCCCGAACCCCGGTTCGCTCGTCTCCTCGTCGCCGCCGCCGAAGAGGTCGAACTGGCCCTCGGCCTCCTTGCGCTTGACCTGGACGACGTTGTCGATCATCGGCTCGTGGTGGGCGACCAGACCCTTGCGGGTGTGGCCCATCTCGTCGAAGGCGCCGGCCTTGATCAGCGATTCGACGGTGCGCTTGTTGCAGACGACCGCTTCGACCTTGTCGAGGAAGTCGGGGAAGGTGGCGTACTTCCCCTTCGCCTTGCGGGACCGGATGATCGAGTCGACGACGTTCTGGCCGACGTTGCGGACGGCGGTCAGGCCGAACAGGATCACGTCGTCACCCTGGGCGGCGAAGTTGGACAGCGACTCGTTGACGTTGGGCGGCAGCACCTTGATGCCCATGCGCCGGCACTCGTTGAGGTAGACCGCCGACTTGTCCTTGTCGTCCTTGACCGAGGTCAGCAGGGCGGCCATGTACTCGGCGGGGTAGTTCGCCTTGAGGTACGCCGTCCAGTAGGTGACCAGCCCGTACGCCGAGGAGTGCGCCTTGTTGAACGCGTATCCGGCGAACGGCACCAGGACGTCCCACAGCGCCTTGATCGCCGCGTCCGAGAAGCCGTTCTTCTTGGCGCCCGCCTCGAACAGGACGAAGTTCTTCGCCAGTTCGTCGGCCTTCTTCTTGCCCATCACGCGGCGCAGGATGTCGGCCTCGCCGAGCGAGTACCCGGCGACGATCTGGGCGGCCTTCTGCACCTGCTCCTGGTAGACGATCAGGCCGTAGGTGAGGCCGAGCACCTCCTTGAGGGGCTCTTCCAGCTCCGGGTGGATCGGGGTGATCTCCTGGCGGGCGTTCTTGCGCTCCGCGTAGTTCGTGTGCGAGTTCATGCCCATCGGGCCCGGCCGGTAGAGGGCCGAGACGGCGGAAATGTCCTCGAAGTTGTCGGGCTGCATCTGGCGCAGCAGCGAGCGCATGGGGCCGCCGTCGAACTGGAAGACGCCGAGCGTGTCGCCGCGGCAGAGCAGTTCGTACGTCTTGGGGTCGTCCAGCGGCAGGGAGAGCATCTCCAGGTCGATGCCCTTGTTGGACTTCACCATCTTGACGGCGTCGTCCATGATCGTCAGGTTGCGCAGGCCGAGGAAGTCCATCTTCAGCAGGCCGAGCGACTCGCACTGCGGGTAGTCCCACTGGGTGATCGTCACGCCGTCGGTGTGCCGGACCCAGACGGGGACGTGGTCGGTGATCGTCTCGCTGGACATGATCACGCCGGCCGCGTGCACACCCATCTGCCGGACCAGGCCCTCCACACCCTTCGCGGTGTCGATGACCTTCTTGACGTCCGGCTCGTTCTCGTACATCCCCCGGATCTCGCCCGCCTCGCTGTAACGCGGGTGCGAGGGGTCGGTGATGCCGTTGAGGTCGATGCCCTTGCCGAGGACGTCGGCGGGCATGGCCTTCGTGAGCCGGTCGCCCATCGCGTACGGGTAGCCCAGCACGCGGGCGGAGTCCTTGATGGCGTTCTTGGCCTTGATCTTGCCGTACGTGCCGATCATGGCGACCTTGTCGGCGCCGTACTTCTCGGTCACGTACCGGATGACCTCACCGCGCCTGCGCTCGTCGAAGTCGATGTCGACATCGGGCATGGAGATGCGCTCGGGGTTGAGGAACCGCTCGAAGATCAGTCCGTGCTCGATCGGGTCGAGGTCGGTGATGCCCATGGCGTACGACACGATCGAACCGGCGGCGGAGCCACGGCCGGGGCCGACCGCGATGCCGTTGTTCTTCGCCCACATGATGAAGTCGGCGACCACGAGGAAGTACCCCGGGAAGCCCATGTCGATGATGATGCCCATCTCGTACTCGACCTGGCGCATGCGGTCTTCAGGGATGCCGTTCGGGAAGCGCCTGGCCATGCCGCGCATGGTCTCCTCGCGGAACCAGGAGACCTCGGAGAAGCCCTCGGGCACCTCGAACTTGGGCATCAGGTTCCGCTCCTGGAACCAGCCCTCGGGGTCGATCTGGTCGGCGACCAGGCGGGTGTTGGCGCACCCTTCCTGCCAGGCGTCGGAGAGGTCCACGGCGTACATCTCGTCGGTCGACTTGAGGTAGTAGCCGGTGCCGTCGAAGCGGAAGCGGTCCGGGTCGGAGAGGTTCTTGCCGGTCTGGATGCAGAGCAGCGCGTCGTGGGCGGTGGCCTCGTTCGCGTACGTGTAGTGGGAGTCGTTGGTGACCAGCGGCGGGATGCCGAGCTTCTTGCCGACCTCCAGCAGCCCGTCGCGCACCCGGCGTTCGATCTCGATGCCGTGGTCCATGAGCTCCAGGAAGTACCGGTCCTTGCCGAAGATGTCCTGGTACTCGGAGGCCGCCTTCAGCGCCTCGTCGAACTGGCCGAGCCGCAGCCGCGTCTGGAGCTCACCGGAGGGGCAGCCGGTCGAGGCGATGAGGCCCTCGGACCACTTGGCGATGGTCTCCTTGTCCATCCGGGGCCACTTCTGGAGCCAGCCCTCCTTGTACGCGTCCGAGGAGAGCCGGAAGAGGTTGTGCAGCCCGGTCCGGTTCGCCGCCCAGATCGTCTTGTGGGTGTAACCACCCGAACCGGACACGTCGTCCCGCTTCTGGTGCGGCTGGCCCCACTGCACCTTCCGCTTCAGCCGCCGGGACTCGGGCGCCACGTACGCCTCGATCCCGATGATCGGTGTCACGCCCGCCTTCGTCGCCTGATGGAAGAAGTCGTAGGCGCCGTGGAGATTCCCGTGGTCGGTCATCGCGATATGGGACATGCCCATCTCTTTGCACGCCTTGAACATGTCCCCCAGCCGCGCGGCACCGTCCAGCAGCGAGTACTGGGTGTGGACATGCAGGTGCGTGAAGGGCGGCTTGGTCACGGCGGGGGCCTCCAGTGAGCGGGCGACACGGTGGTTTCCCGGGGGCGGGCCCGGGGGGTCTCCCGGCGCTGCGGACAGTCCGGGGAGACAGCCCCGAAGTCTACGTCGCACGACCGACAACGGGCGGGCACCGGGTCGGCCCGGCGGGCGATCGGAGCCGGCCCGGCGGGCACTCGGGGACAGCGTCGCGCGTTGCCCCCTGCGAGGGCACGGACGTGCCCTCCGGGGGCCTGCCGCCCCCGTGGCCGCCCGGCCACCCACCGTCACCAGGAGGCACCCCGCGATGTCGGTCCCGCGACCTGTCGAAGCAGCCGAGAAGCAGCGCGCAGAGGAGATTCTCGCCGTCTTCGACACCGCGTTCGGTGAACTTCTGACGGCGGATCCAGCAGCCTTCCGGGTGAAGTTCCGCAAGATGGCGGCCTCCGCGTTCGCCTTCTACCGGGGTACGGCGTGCCTGTTCTACAGGGACCTGTCACAGGAGGGCGCCGGGTCCGGGGAGCCCGGGTCCGACGAGCCGTTCCTCGACGAGCGGACGGGCCGGGTGTGGATCCACGGTGATCTGCACGCGGAGAACTTCGGCACGTACATGGACGCCAACGGCCGGCTGATCTTCAACGTGAACGACTTCGACGAGGCGTACATAGGCCCGTTCACCTGGGACCTGAAGCGGTTCGCCGCCTCGCTCGCGCTGATCGGCTACACGAAGGCGCTCAGCGACCCGCAGATCACCGAACTGGTGGAGATCTACGCGGGCGCCTACCGCGAGCGGATCCACGCGCTGGCGACCGGCGCGAAGAACGACGAGGTGCCGCCCTTCACCCTGGACACGGCCGAGGGCCCGCTGCTCACCGCGCTGCGCTCGGCCCGCTCGCTGACGCGCTTCTCACTGCTGGACTCGATGACGGAGATCCGGGAGTACGAGCGGCGCTTCGCGGCGGGCGGTGGCTCCATCGAGCTGGACGCGGCCACCCGGTACAAGATCCTCGCAGCGTTCGACGGCTATCTGGAGACGCTTCCGGAGTCCAGCCTGACCCGTCCCGACTCGTACCGCGTGAAGGACGTCGTGGGCCGGCGGGGCATCGGCATCGGCTCGGCCGGGCTGCCCTCGTACAACATCCTCCTGGAGGGCAACAGCGACGCCCTGGAGAACGACGTCGTGATCTACCTGAAGCAGGCGCAGACCCCGGCGGTCTCCCGGCACCTCACCGACGGGGCCGTCCGCGACTACTTCCAGCACGAGGGTCACCGCACGGTGATCTCGCAGCGGGCGCTCCAGGCGCACGCGGACCCGTGGCTGGGCTGGACGGAGCTGGACGGGGCGGGGCAGCTCGTCGCGGAGGTCTCGCCGTACGCGGTGGACCTGGACTGGTCGGACCTGGACGACCCGGAGGAGATAGCGGCGGTCGTCGCGGACCTCGGCCGGGCGACGGCGACGATGCACTCGGCGGCGGACGACGAGAGCGGGCACTCCCTGGTGCCGTTCTCCACGGAACGCGCCATCGACGCGGCGATCGCGGCCGACGAGGACGGCTTCGGAGCACTGCTGGTGGACTTCGCGCACACGTACGGAGCGCGGGCGAGGGCGGACCACCAGATCTTCGTGGACCTGTTCCGCAACGGCCGGCTCGCCCAGGGCGTGTTTCGAAAGTAGCGCCGTCCGCCCGTAGGGCGGGGCCTGCGGCGTCCGGTGCACTGCACTCGCTCCGCTCGCTCCGTCTCGGCACACTGAATCCTCCTTCGGATGCCGAGCGCGATCGCGAGGAGGAGGATCGGCACCCTCGATGGCCCGGACGTACTCGGACGACTCCGACAACGCGGCGAGCGTGCGTGCGTGCCAGGCGTCGCGGGCCAGGCGGGACTTTCGAAACACGCCCTAGAACACGTCTCCTTCCGTGATGCTTTAGGGATCGTTTACAGGGACCCATGGCACACTCGGCGACGATGGACATATCCGGGACGCGGCTCAGAGCGGCGCGGGCAGCACTCTTCACGGCGCTGGTCGTGACGCTGTCCGCGGGCTCGCACGTGCTGCTGTCCCGCACCCCGCTGCCGCTCTCCCTGGTCGCCGGGCTCGGCGCCGCCGTGTTCGCGCTCACCTACGCGGCGGCGGGCCGCGAACGTGGCTTCTGGCGGATCGCCGCCCTGCTCGTCCCGCTGGAACTGGCCGCCGACACCGTCTTCACCAGCGGCCAGCGCGTCTGTTACGGCGCCTCGGGCGGCCCCGTGGCGGGGTCGCTGCGCTCGGTCGGCCTCGACGTGCTGTGCGGCGGCGGCCTCGGCGCGCCGCTGCCCGGGGTGGCCTCGCCGCGGTCCACGGCCGCCGCGCTGCTGGACAGCCCCGACCCGGCCCTGCCGTGGCTGCTGCTGGCCGGTCACGTCGCGGTCGGGCTGCTCGCCGCGGCCTGGCTGCGGCACGGCGAGACGGCGCTGTCCCGGCTGGTCAGGGCCGCGGCCGTGAGCGCCTTCCGGCCGCTGCTGATCGCGGTGGCCGTGGTCTCCACGGCCACCCGGGCGGTACGCCGCGCCGCACGGCCCGCGGGCCGCCCGCGCCCCTCGCGTCACCGGCTCCTCGTGCACTCCGTGGGACGGCGGGGCCCGCCCGGCCCGGCGCTCGGCCTCGCCGCCTGAGGCTCTTCCCGAGCCGAAGTCCGAGCCGAACGCCGAGCCCGAGCCGAACCCCGGCCCCGGCACCCCTCCCCGCCCCCGGCGGCATCACGCCATTCCCCACGGAGCGAATCATCATGAGCGCACGCAACAACCAGGCCAACAAGGCAGCCGCACGCGAGCGGCTGCGCGCCGAGCGCGAGCAGCAGGCGAAGAAGGACAAGGTACGCCGCCAGCTCGTCGTCATCGGCTCGGCCGTCGTCGTCCTCGCGATAGCCGGCGGCGTCGGCTACGCCGTCGTCCAGTCCAACAAGCCCTCCCACTGGGAGGCGATGAAGGACGAGAAGACCGTCGTCGCCCCCAAGAACACCGAGGGCACGAACGGCACGACCGTCGTCATCGGCAAGAAGGACGCCAAGAAGACGCTCGAACTGTACGAGGACTCCCGCTGCCCCGTCTGCGCCACCTTCGAGCAGGCCGTCGGCGAGACGGTCCACAACAACGTCGACGCCGGCAAGTTCAAGATCAAGTACGTCGGCGCGACCTTCATCGACAACTCCGACAACGGCGAGGGCTCCAAGAACGCCCTGTCGGCGCTGGGCGCGGCGCTCAATGTGAGCCCCGAGGCGTTCCTGGAGTACAAGACCGCGCTCTACTCGGCGAAGTACCACCCCGAGGAGACGAGCGACAAGTTCGCCAAGGACAGCTACCTCCTCGAAGTCGCCGACTCGGTGGGCGCGCTCAAGGGCGACGCTGCCTTCAAGAAGGACGTCGAGAACGGTACGTACGACGCCTGGGCGATGAAGATGTCCGCCGCCTTCGACAAGAGCGGCGTCAAGGGCACGCCCACCCTGAAGATGGACGGCAAGAAGGTCACGACCGAGGGCAGCGACAACCCGCCCATGACCGTGGCGGAGTTCAACGCCGCGATCACCAAGGCGCTCAAGGGCTGAGCCCGAGCACCGCGCGCCCGCTGCCCCCGCCGGTTCGCACGGCGGGGGCGGCACGCCGCTACTGACCGGCGGCCGGCACGTGGCAGGGGCTCAGAGCGAGTCGATGAAGGCGAGCCCGGTCCGCCAGGTCTCCTCCGCGGCCCGCTCGTCGTGGTCGGGCAGCTCCGGGTCGGTGAAGAGGTGCCCGGCCCCCGGATAGCGGTAGACCTCCACGTCCGCCCCCACCTGCCGCATCCGGAGGTACCAGGCGGTCAACCAGTCGTGCGGCTCGAACGGGTCGGGGTCGGCCACGTGAAGCTGTACGGGCAGCTCGTCCACGGACGCGTTCTCCGCGATGTCTGACGTGCCGTGCAGAAGCAGCAGCCCGCGCGCCTTCGCGTCGCCCAGCGCCAGGTTCTGCGCGATGGAACCGCCGAGCGAGAGCCCCACGTACACCAGCCCGCGCTCGGAGTACGGCGCCGCGGCCAGCACCGCCCGGCGCAGCAGCTCCTCCTTGCCGATCCTGTCCTTCAGCTTCATCCCCTCCTCCACGGTCGAGACCGTTTCCCCCTCGAAGAGGTCGGGCACGCGCACCTCGTGCCCGGCGGCACGCAGCCGGTCGGCGGCGGCGTGCACCGCCGGGCGGAGACCGTAGACGGAGTGGAAGAGCATGATGTCCATCCGGACATCCTGCCAGCCCGCCCGCACCCGGCCCGCATGAGAGGGACACATCGGAGTCATGGAGAACGCACTGCGCCCACTGATCGTGCTCGGCGGCACGGTCCTGCTCACGCTGGCCCTCGGGTGGGCCGTGGACCTGGTACTGCGCCGCGCGGACCAGCGTCACCCCGAGACCCCGCTGTGGGGGCTGCTGCGGCGCTGCGGAGTGCCGCTCCAGGTGCTGGTGCTGACGTCGCTGCTGCGCGGTACGTACCGCGAGACCGGCTGGTACCTCATGACGCACTACCAGGCCGAGATCGGCCGGGTGCTGTCCCTGGTGGTCATCGGCTCGGGCGCCTGGCTGGTCGTACGGGTCGTCTCCGTGGTCGTGGAGTCGACGTACGCCCGCTACGCGACCTCGACCCGCGATCCGGCCCGGGTGCGCCGTGTGCGCACGCAGGTGACGCTGATGATGCGCATCGTGATCGCCGTCGTCGTGGTGATCGCGGTCGCGGCGATGCTGCTGACCTTCCCCGATCTGCGCAGCATCGGTACGTCGATGCTGGCCTCCGCGGGCATCATCGGCATCGTCGCCGGTGTCGCCGCGCAGTCCACGCTGAGCAATCTCTTCGCCGGGTTCCAGATCGCCTTCGGCGACATGGTGCGCATCGGGGACACGGTGGTGGTCGACGGCGAGTGGGGCGTGGTCGAGGAGGTCACGCTCACCTTCCTCGCCGTACGGACCTGGGACGAGCGGCGCATCACCATGCCCGTCTCGTACTTCACCTCCCAGCCCTTCGAGAACTGGTCGCGCGGCGGGGTCCAGATGACCGGCACGGTCTTCCTCCAGCTCGACCACAGCGCGCCCGTGCCGCTGATGCGCGAGAAGCTCCAGGAGATCCTGGCGGAGTGCTCGGCGTGGGACGGCCGCGACTGGAGCCTGGCGGTCACGGACACCACCCCGACCACGATCGAGGTGCGCGCGGTGGTCACGGCCAAGGACGCGGACGACATCTGGAAGGTGCGCTGCGCGGTACGGGAGCAGATGGTGGCCTGGCTGGCCGCGCACCATCCGTACGCGCTGCCGAGGATCGTGGGCGAGGTCGCCGCGCCGCCGGCCGCGCGTGGCCGGGTGGCCGCGCCCAGGGAGAACACCGAGGACGGCGGCAGCGGCACCGAGGGCGACCGGCAGGCCAGGGCGGGCGGGGAGGCCGACACCGGCCGCGGCTGACGGGGAGGCCGGCGCGGGCCGTGCTGACGGCGCCCGCGTCCCGTACCCGGGCCGACGGCCCCGTACCTGCGCCGCGGCCCGTATCGCGTACTCCGGTCCGTCCGTCTGTCAGTGCATGCTGCGTACGTCGAGCTGGCGCAGGACGCGGTCGACGATCTCCGGGTCCGCGCCCGGCTCGTTACGGGCCGACAGGACCTCGTGGCGGGCCGCCGACATCATCTCGCGCTGGATGCGCTGTACGGCACGGCCACGGGCCACCCGCTGCGCGGCCCACTCGCGGCGCTCGTCGTCCGCCAGGTCGGGGCTGATCCGCAGCCCGATGTCGATGGCCACGCGCGACAGCCGCTCGCTGATCTCCTCCGGGACCTCCTCCACCGTCTCGATCTCCTTGAGCCGGCCCTTGGCGGCCTTCGCGGCCCGGAGCGCGAGCGCGTGCTCCAGCTCGTGCTCCGCCTTCGTGTCCGCCTGTACGCCGAGCTTCCGCACCAGCCAGGGCAGCGTCAGCCCCTGGACGACCAGGGTCGCCATGATCACCGCGAACGCGATGAAGATGATCTCCTCGCGGCCCGGGAACGGCTCTCCGTTCTCCGTCTCCAGCGGGATCGCGAGCGCCAGGGCGACGGAGGCCACCCCTCGCATCCCGGCCCACCACATGACGACGGTCTCGCGCCAGCTCGTCGGGATCTCCTCGTCGTAGTCCCGGAGCTTGTGCATCCGCTTGGCCAGCCAGGTCGCGGGCAGCAGCCACAGCAGCCGTACGAACACGACGACCCCGACGACCACCGCGCCCCAGCCGAGCATCTCGAACGTCCGGCTCTCGGCCGCCCCGAACGCGTTGTGCAGCTCAAGACCGATGAGGCCGAAGGCGACCCCGGTGACGAGCGTGTCGACGACCTGCCAGAAGGAGTTGCCCGCCAGCCGTCCCATGACGTCGTCGGCGTCCGCCGTGTGCGTGGCGAGGAAGAGCGCGATGGTGAGGACGGCGAGCACCCCGGAGCCGTGCAGTTCCTCAGCCAGGACGTAGCTGACGAACGGCACCAGCAGCGACAGGCCGATCTGGAGGGTCGCGTCGCCGAGCAGCGACATCAGTTTGTTGGTGAGCCAGCCGAGCGCGAGCCCCACCGCCACGGCCACCACCGCGGAGAGGACCAGGGAGCCGACGGCGCTCGGCCAGGAGAAGGTGCCGCTGATGGCCGCCGCGATCGCCACGTGGTAGAGCACGATCGCGGTGACGTCGTTGAAGAGGCCTTCGCCCTCCAGGATGGAGACCAGCCGCCGGGGCAGCCCGAGCGATCCGGCGACGGCGGTCGCGGCCACCGGGTCGGGCGGGGCGACGAGCGCGCCGAGCGCGACCGCGGCGGCGAGCGGCAGGCCGGGCACGATCGAGTGGGCGACGGCCGCCACGGCCGCGGTGGTCACGAAGACCAGCGCGACCGCGAGCAGGAAGATGGGCCGCAGATTCGCCGTGAACTGCCGCCAGGAGGTGCGTTGCACGGCGGCGTACAGCAGCGGTGGCAGCAGGAGCGGAAGGATGAAGTCCGGCGGCACCTGCACATTCGGTACGAACGGCAGCAGCGCCAGGACGACGCCGATGATCGTCATCAGCACGGGCGAGGGCAGCCCCAGTTTGTCCCCGAGCGGAACGGTGAGCACCGCCCCGAGCAGCAGGACGATCAGCAGTGCCAACTGGTCCACGGTGGGCCCTCCGGTGGTCGAAAGCCTTGACGGCAGACAAGGGTGATCAAGGGGTGATCAAGGCCTCAAGCCTGCCATGGGCCGCCTGAGCCGCAGGCCAGGGGGCGAGCCACCGGGACCTGCCCCGCCTCGCCCGCCCGTGTCCGCTCCGTCCGAGCGGCTACAGCGGCCGGCGCATGGACCGGTGCGGAATGCCCGCGTCCGGGAACTCGGGGCCGTACGCCTCGTATCCGAGCCGTTCGTAGAAACCGAGCGCGTGCGTCTGCGCGTGCAGGTCCACCACCCGCAGGCCCCGCTCGCGCGCCGCGTCCTCGATGGCCCGTACGAGCGCGGCGCCGATACCGAGGCCCCGGGCCGCCGGGGAGACCGCGAGCCGTCCGAGGGAGCCGGTGCCCGGGTCGCCACCGGTACGGTCGGCCACGCCGGGCCCGTACAGCAGCCGTCCGGTGCCCAGCGGCATCCCGTCGTCACGTACGGCCAGGACCTGGACCGCGTCGCCGTCCCGGCCGTCGTACTCCAGCTCCTCGGGCACGCGCTGCTCGACGACGAAGACCTCTTTGCGGACCGCGAGGCACGCCTCGATGTCCGCCGGGTCCCGCGCGACCCGCAGCGTGTAGCCGGGCGCGGTCACGCGTTGCTCTCCGCCCTGACCTTGTCCAGCGCGCCCTGGAGGTCGTCGGGGTAGGTGCTCGCGTACTCGACCCAGCGCCCGTCCGACGGGTGCTCGAAGCCGAGGCGTACGGCGTGCAGCCACTGCCGGGCCAGCCCGAGCCGCTTGGCGAGCGTCGGGTCGGCGCCGTAGGTCAGATCGCCCACGCAGGGGTGACGGTGGGCGGACATGTGCACCCGGATCTGGTGCGTACGGCCCGTCTCCAGCTTGATGTCGAGCAGCGAGGCGGAGCGGAACGCCTCGATCAGGTCGTAGTGCGTGACCGACGGCTTGCCCTCGGCGGTGACCGCCCACTTGTAGTCGTGGTTCGGGTGGCGGCCGATGGGCGCGTCGATGGTGCCGCTCATCGGGTCGGGGTGCCCCTGCACCAGCGCGTGGTAGCGCTTGTCGACGACGCGCTCCTTGAACTGCGCCTTGAGCAGCGTGTACGCGCGCTCCGACTTGGCGACGACCATCAGCCCGGAGGTCCCGACGTCCAGCCGGTGCACGATGCCCTGGCGCTCAGCGGCGCCGGAGGTGGAGATGCGGTAGCCGGCGGCGGCCAGACCACCGATGACGGTCGTGCCGGACCAGCCGGGACTGGGGTGTGCGGCGACGCCGACCGGCTTGACGATCACGACGATGTCGTCGTCGTCGTGCACGATCTCCATGCCCTCGACGGGCTCGGCGACGATCTGTACGGGCGCGGGGGCGGCCGGCATCTCGACCTCCAGCCAGGCCCCGCCGCTCACGCGCTCGGACTTCCCGACCACGGAGCCGTCGACCTGGACCTTCCCGGAGGCGGCCAGCTCCGCCGCCTTCGTACGGGAGAAGCCGAACATACGGGCTATGGCGGCGTCGACGCGCTCGCCCTCCAGGCCATCGGGCACGGGCAGGGTTCTGATCTCGGGAAAGCTCACCTGTCGAGTATGCCTTGTGGCTACGACAGACCCGACCGCGCGCCCTTCGGACCCAAGATCCCCGGGCACCTCGACCCCTTCGCTCCTCGCACCCTCAGCCGGTGCGAACGGCCGGCCCCTGTGGACGGTCAGCCCCCGCAAGCGGTCAGTCCTTGTGAACGGTCAGTCCTTGTGGACGGTCCCGTCGGGGTCGAGCCCCCGGAAGGAGAGCAGCACGATCAGGATGCCGCCGCAGACGATGGCGGAGTCCGCGAGGTTGAAGACCGCGAAGTGCGCGGGCGCGATGAAGTCCACCACGGCGCCCTGGAAGACGCCGGGCGAGCGGAAGATCCGGTCGGTGAGATTGCCGAGCGCGCCGCCGAGCAGCAGCCCCAGCGCGATGGCCCAGGGCATGCTGTAGAGCTTGCGCGCCAGCCGGGCGATCACCACGATCACCGTCGCCGCGATGATCGTGAAGATGACCGTGAACGCCTCGCCGATACCGAAGGCGGCACCCGCGTTCCGGATCACCTCGAACTTCAGCAGATTGCCGATGACCTCGATCGGCTTGTGGTGCTCCAGCTCCGCGACCACCAGCATCTTGGTCCCGAGGTCCAGCAGATACGCCAGAACGGCGACGACGAAGAGCGCGACGATCTTGCGCTTGCCCTTCGGCCGCTCGGCCGGGGCCGGAGCGTCGTCGTCGCTGCCGCTGTCTCCGGACGGCGTACCGATGATGCGCTCCGCCTCTGCCACGTGAGTCCCTCAACTGCTGGAGTACTGGGTGCCTGACTGAGGACGAGAGTACGTCACCCCGGTACCCCCGTCCCCTAACCTCCGCCTGTCTTCGCGACCTCCGCCCGCCGTCGCGCCAGGCACCCGGCCGGCGGGGGCTACCCCCGCCGTTCCTGCTTCTGCTTGTCCTCCACGCAGAGGGTGGCCCGGGGGAACGCCTGCATCCTGGCCTTGCCGATCGGCTTTCCGCAGACCTCGCAGAGGCCGTACGTGCCCGAGTCGAGCCGCAGCAGCGCCCGCTCGGTCTGCTCCAGCATCTCGCGGGCGTTGGCGGCGAGCGACATCTCGTGCTCCCGCGTGATGTTCTTCGTACCGGTGTCCGCGTCGTCGTCACCGGCCCCGTCCCCGGAGTCCCGCATCAGCCCGGCCAGCGCGGCCTCCGACGAGGTGATCTCGGCGCTCAGCCGGGCGATCTCGCTCTCCAGCCCCGTGCGCGCCTCGGCGACCTCCTCCGGCGTCCAGGGGTCCTCGCCGGGCCGTACCGCGAGTTCCCCGGGGGGTGCCGCGGCGGCCTGTGCCGTGGACATCGCCGTGGCGCCGGCCGCGCCCGCGCCACCCGCAGTCTTCTTCGCTCCCACCGTGTTGGCTCCCGTCTGTTCCGCGGCTTGGGCCGCCCCCTCGGCCGCGGACGCGGCCTGCTTCGCAGGTGCCTTGCTCGCCGGCGTCTTCCTCGCAGGTGCCTTCTTCGCGGCCTTCTTCCCGCTGGCCGCTTTCCTGCCCGGAGCCTTCTTGGCCGGCGCCTTCGTGTCCGGTGTGCTCTCCGCCGTCGCCTTCTCGGCCGCGGCCTTCTTCGCGGTGGTCTTCTTCGCCGGCGCCTTCTTGGCCGGCGCCTTCTTGGCAGTCGTACGGGCGGTCGTACCGGCGGTCGCCTTCTTCACCGCCGTCTTCTTCGCGGTGGTCTTCTTCGCCACCATGGCCGCGGCCCCTTCACATAGCGCGATCTTGCTCGCGAATCGTGCTGGGACGATAAATCGACACCAGCCCCGCGGCAACGGGGCACGCCGCCTCTCCGGCCTCTCCCCATGGCACGAGAAGACCGGCCTCCATCCGTTGTGCCCAGCTCCCCGCCGGGTAATCCGCCGCCGGGCGCGCCACGCCGTACACGAGCGCCGGTATAACCGTTCGGGTCATACGCTCCGCCGTACGGCGCTCCCCCGCTCCCCCCGCCCCCTCCGCACTCCCTTCCGCGCTCCCCCGGCGCGCCCCGCTCCGCCCGGCCGCGGAAAACCGGTCGGCCCGGCGGAGCGCCGCCCCGTACACTGGGCCCAGCGAGAGGCGTGGATGGGGACGAGTAGCGTCGTACGCGGCCATGAGCGACCCGGGGACGGTGAGAGCCCGGGGGCAGAGCGCGATGTGAAGCATCACCCCGGAGCCGCCGGAAGAAAGCCCAGGCCACCGCGGGGCGAGTAGAACCGGCAGCGCGACCCCAATGAGGGGGCCGCGGGCGGCGACGTCCGGGGCCAAGGAGGGTGGTACCGCGGGAGCCCAGCTCTCGTCCCTTCGACGGAGATGCCGCAGTCCCGCCGGAGGAAGCGCCCCATGACACCAGAACCCTCGACGTCCGCGACCGCCCCCCGGTACCGCCAGGTGCCCGCCCAGGTCGATCTGCCCGCGCTGGAGCACGCCGTGCTCGACCTGTGGCGCGAGAACAAGGTTTTCGAAAAGACCCTCGAACAGTCGGAGGGCCGCCCCGAGTGGGTCTTCTACGAGGGCCCGCCCACCGCCAACGGCATGCCGGGCGCGCACCACATCGAGGCCCGCGTCTTCAAGGACGTCTTCCCGCGCTTCCGCACCATGCGCGGCTACCACGTGGCCCGTAAGGCCGGCTGGGACTGCCACGGCCTGCCCGTGGAGCTGGCCGTCGAGAAGGAGCTGGGCTTCACCGGCAAGAAGGACATCGAGGCGTACGGCATCGCCGAGTTCAACGCCAAGTGCCGCGAGTCCGTCACCCGGCACACCGACGCGTTCGCCGAGCTGACGACCCGCATGGGGTACTGGACGGATCTCGACAACGCGTACCGGACCATGGACCCGGAGTACGTGGACTCCGTCTGGTGGTCGCTCAAGGAGATCTTCGACAAGGACCTGCTCGTCCAGGACTACCGCGTCGCGCCCTGGTGCCCGCGCGACCAGACCGGGCTCTCCGACCACGAGCTGGCGCAGGGGTACGAGACGGTCGTCGACCCGTCGGTCTTCGTCCGCTTCCCGCTCACCTCGGGTCCGCTGGCCGGCCGGGCGTCCCTGCTGGTCTGGACGACGACCCCGTGGACGCTGGTGTCGAACACGGCGGTCGCCGCGCACCCCGACGTCCGGTACGTGGTCGCGACCGACGGCACGGAGCAGCTCGTCGTCGCCGAGCCGCTGGTCGGCAAGGCGCTGGGCGAGGGGTGGGAGACCACCGGCGCGTCCTTCACGGGCCGCGAGATGGAGCGCTGGACGTACGACCGTCCCTTCACCCTCGTGGAGTTCCCGGCTCAGGCGCACTACGTCGTCAACGCCGAGTACGTGACGACCGAGGACGGTACGGGCCTGGTCCACCAGTCCCCCGCCTTCGGTGAGGACGACCTCAAGGTCTGCCGCTCCTACGGCCTCCCGGTCGTGAACCCGGTCCGCCCCGACGGCACGTTCGAGGCGGACCTCCCGCTGGTCGGCGGGGTCTTCTTCAAGAAGGCCGACGAGGTGCTGACGGCGGACCTTAAGGAGCGCGGCCGGCTCTTCCGCCACGTTCCGTACGAGCACAGCTACCCGCACTGCTGGCGCTGCCACACCGCGCTCCTCTACTACGCACAGCCGTCCTGGTACATCCGTACGACGGCCGTCAAGGACCGCCTCCTGGAGGAGAACGAGCGGACGAACTGGTTCCCGGACTCGGTCAAGCACGGCCGGTACGGCGACTGGCTGAACAACAACGTCGACTGGGCGCTGTCCCGCAACCGCTACTGGGGCACCCCCCTGCCGATCTGGCGCTGCGAGGACAAGCACCTCACCTGCGTCGGCTCGCGCGCCGAGCTGACGGAGCTGACGGGTACCGACCAGAGCGGCCTCGACCCGCACCGCCCCTTCATCGACGCGGTGACCTTCACCTGTCCGCAGGACGGCTGCGAGCTGACGGCCGTCCGCGTCCCCGAGGTCATCGACGCCTGGTACGACTCGGGTTCCATGCCGTTCGCGCAGTGGGGCTACCCGTACCGGAACAAGGACCTCTTCGAGAAGCGCTACCCGGCGCAGTTCATCTCGGAGGCGATCGACCAGACGCGCGGCTGGTTCTACACGATGATGGCCGTCGGCACCCTCGTCTTCGACAAGTCGAGTTACGAGAACGTCGTCTGCCTCGGCCACATCCTCGCCGAGGACGGCAGGAAGATGTCCAAGCACCTGGGCAACATCCTTCAGCCGATCCCGCTCATGGAGCAGCACGGCGCCGACGCGGTCCGCTGGTTCATGGCGGCCGGCGGCTCCCCCTGGTCGGCGCGGCGCGTGGGCCACGGCACGATCCAGGAGGTCGTGCGCAAGACCCTCCTCACGTACTGGAACACGGTCGCCTTCCAGGCGCTGTACGCCCGTACGTCCGGCTGGGCGCCGAGCGCGGCCGACCCGGCCCCGGCCGACCGCCCGCTGCTCGACCGCTGGCTGCTGAGCGAGCTGCACGCGCTGGTCGACCAGAGCACGCAGGCGATGGAGGCGTACGACACGCAGCGCGCCGGCAAGCTGCTCTCGGCCTTCGTCGACGACCTGTCCAACTGGTACGTACGCCGCTCGCGCCGCCGCTTCTGGCAGGGCGACAAGGCGGCGCTGCGCACGCTGCACGACGTGGTCGAGACGGTGACGCGGCTGATGGCCCCGCTGACCCCGTTCATCACGGAGCGGGTCTGGCAGGACATGGTCGTACCGGTCACCCAGGACGCGCCCGAGTCGGTGCACCTGACGTCCTGGCCGCAGGCGGACCTGTCGGTGATCGACCCGGCGCTCTCCCGCCAGATGGCGCTGGTACGGCGGCTGGTGGAGCTGGGCCGGGCGACGCGGGCCGAGTCGGGGGTCAAGACCCGCCAGCCGCTGTCGCGCGCGCTGATCGCCGCGACGGGCTTCGACGCGCTCTCGCCCGAACTGCGCGCCCAGATCACCGAGGAGCTGAACGTCTCCGCGCTGGCGACGCTCTCCGAGGTGGGCGGCTCGCTGGTCGACACGACGGCGAAGGCGAACTTCCGCGCGCTGGGCAAGCGTTTCGGCAAGGGTGTGCAGGCCGTGGCGAAGGCGGTCGCCGAGGCGGACGCGGCGGCGCTCTCCGCGGCGCTGCGCGACGGTACGGCGTCGGTGACCGTGGACGGGGAGAGCATCTCGCTCGCCCCGGACGAGGTGATCATCACGGAGACCCCGCGCGAGGGCTGGTCGGTCGCCTCGGACTCCGGCGCGACGGTCGCCCTGGATCTGGAGATCACCCCGGAACTGCGCCTGGCGGGCCTGGCCCGGGACGCGATCCGCCTGATCCAGGAGGCCCGCAAGAACAGCGGCCTGGACGTGGCGGACCGGATCGCGGTGCGCTGGACGTCGACGGACGACGCGACGACGGAGGCGCTGACGGCGCACACGCCGCTGATCGCGGACGAGGTCCTGGCGACGGACTTCACCCCGGGCGAGGCGGACGACACGTACGGCACCCCGTTCGAGGACGAGGGCCTGACCCTCACGTTCCGCCTCCGCAAGGCGTAACACCCCACGGGGCCGGCCGGCTTCGGCCGGCCCCTTCAAGCCCGCCCGAGGCGCCTCCTCAAGCCCGTCCCGCCGCTCGTCCGGCTTGAGGACACTCCGGCCCGCCCGAGGCGCCCCCTCAAGCCCGTCCGGCGCTTGAGGACCGGGGCCCGGGGCGGAGCCCCGGTTCGGGAAGGGGCGGGTAGGGGAAAGCCCCGCGCAAGCGGCCCCCAGCCGCCACCGGCCCCGGCCTCCGGAGCCGCATCCGCGCACATCACACGCACGAGCGCAGGCACAGAAAAGGGCTGGGCCCAGGACAGAAGTCCCGGGCCCAGCCCTTCAAGCCGCCGACGGCTACGCGCACCGCACGCGCGAACCCGTCAGTTGTCGTCCTCGTCGATCAGGAACCCACGCATCGGCGACGGTGCCTGCTGCATCGGCTGCGGCGCCTGCGGCCGTACCGGTGCCATCGGCTGCGTCATCGCGGGCGACATCTGCTGCTGCCCGCCGTACGACGGTCCCTGGGACGGTGCGCCCATCGAGGGTCCGCCCATCGAGGGTCCGCCCATGGACGGGCCGCCGCCCATGCTGTGTCCCATCGCGCCCGCGCCGGCCGGAGCCATGGAGGGCGACGGCGGCAGTGAGGCGGCCGCCGGAGTGCGCGGCGGGGCGAGCGAGTCGTCCGCCTGGGTCTCCAACTGCCGGAGCTGGCTCTCCAGGTAGGACTTCAGCCGCGTACGGTACTCGCGCTCGAAGCCTCGCAGGTCCTCGACCTTGCGTTCCAGCGTCGCGCGCGCGGACTCCAGGGAGCCCATCGCCACGCGGTGCTTCTCCTGCGCGTCCCGCTCCAGCGCGTCCGCCTTGGCGCGCGCGTCGCGCTCCAGGCCTTCGGCGCGGCTGCGGGCCTCGCCCACGATCTTGTTGGCCTCGGAGCGCGCCTCGGCGATCGCCTGGTCGGCGGTCTGCTGGGCGAGCGAGAGGACGCGCGCGGCGCTGTCGCCACCGGGGCCCTGACCGGGCTGGCCCATCTGCGGGCCGTGACCGCCCATGGGACCGCCCATAGGTCCGCCCATGGGGCCACCCTGCTGCTGCATGGGTCCGCCCTGACCCATCGGACCGCCTTGGCCCATGGGTCCGCCCTGGCCCATCGGACCGCCCTGGCCCATGGGTCCACCCTGCATGGGGCCGCCCTGCATGGGGCCACCCTGCTGCATGGGTCCGCCCTGGCCCATCGGGCCGCCCTGCTGCTGCATGGGGCCACCCTGGCCCATCGGGCCCTGGCCGTGCTGCTGGCCGTGCTGCTGCTGGCCACGCGGGTCATGTCCCTGCGGGCCCTGGCCGTGGGCGCTCGGCCCGGCGGGGAGCTGCGGTGCGCCACCGGGCAGTTGGGGCGGGCCCATCTGCGGGGGCTGCTGCTGTTGCGGCGGTCCGGATATGGCGGCGGGCACCGGGGCCCCGGGTCGGTCCTGCTGCTCGGGCGGCTTACGCATGGACTGCTGCTGCTGGTTCTGCGCGGCGGCACGCGTGGCCGCGGCCAGCTTGGCGCGCAGGTCCTCGTTCTCGCGGAGCAGGCGGGTCAGTTCGGCCTCGACCTCGTCGAGAAAGGCATCGACCTCGTCCTCGTCGTAGCCTTCTCGGAGGCGGACGGTTGTGAACTGCTTGTTCCGCACGTCCTCGGGGGTCAACGGCATCTCTTCTTCACCTCTACGTAGTCGTCGGCAGTCGGCAAGACCGTTTCGTTCACATTCCCCTCGCAAGGTTGCTGACAACCGTGATGAGGATGTAAACGATGATCATCAGAACGAAGAAGGACAGGTCGAGTGCCACGCCCCCGAGACGCAGCGGCGGGATGAACCGCCGCAGAAGCTTGAGCGGTGGATCGGTGACAGTGTAGGTGGCCTCCAGAATGACCACCATCGCCTTGCCTGGCTGCCATGAGCGCGCGAACTGGAAGACGTAGTCCATGACCAACCGGAAAATCAGCACGATGAGGAAGCACATCAGCGCGATGTAGACCACCTGTAGTGCGATGCCCATCCCGCTGTTTCCCTCTCCCCTGGCTCACTCTGGCTCCGGTCGCTCCGGCGGGCCGTTCCCGCCGTGCGACCGGGTCGTTCCCGGTGCTGTGTTCTAGCTCTGGTTGAAGAACCCGCCCTCTGCGATACGGGCCTTGTCCTCCGCCGTGACATCGACGTTAGCAGGAGAGAGCAGGAACACCTTCTGCGTCACGCGCTCAATGCTGCCATGGAGACCGAAGACGAGTCCTGCGGCAAAGTCGACAAGTCGCTTCGCGTCCGTGTCGTCCATCTCCGTGAGATTCATGATCACCGGAGTGGCCTCGCGGAAGTGTTCCCCGATGGTACGGGCCTCGTTGTAGGTCCTCGGGTGGAGCGTGGTGATGCGGTAGGGCTCCCGCTCTGACACGACCTTGGGCATGATCACCGGTGCGTTCTTCTCCAGGCTGGGACGTTCAGGTGTGATGGATGCCACGGGGGCGATTCGTGCCGGACGTCCGCTTTCCGCCGCTAGCGGAACCGGCTCGCGCTCGCGCTGCGCGGGCGGTTGGGGCACGCGCACGGGTTCTTCCCGTTCGGGCTGGTGTACGGGCTGGTGACGCCGGTGCTCACGCTCCGGCTCCGGCTCGGGTTCGAAATCATCGTCGGGGTCGAAGCCCCGGCCGTCGTACCCATCGTCCTCCACGAGGCCGAGGTAGACCGCCATCTTGCGCATCGCGCCGGCCATGCTCTGGGTCCTCCGCTCTGTGGTGGATCGGCCTCGTCACCAAGTGCCCTCGATCCACTGGGTCTGACCGCCTTTCGGCGGAAATGACCATATTTTCTGCTGTGGTCCGACTCGCTTCGCGACGTTACCCGAGCCGAGGTCGGTCTCCGAGCACCGCAGTACCGACGCGTACATGTGTCGCTCCCGCCGCTACCGCGTCCTCAAGGTCCGCACTCATCCCTGCTGAGACCATGTTCGCAGCCGGATGGTCCGCCCGCAGGCGGGATGCCAATTCCAGCAGCCGGTCGAACGCGGCCCGTTGCCGGCCCGCGTACGGACCGGCGAGCGGCGCCACGGTCATCAGACCGTCGAGCCGCAGCCCCGGTGCGCCGGCCACCGCGGCGGCCAACTCCTCGATCCCGTCGGGCGCCACACCGCCCCGCGCCCCACGCTCACCGGACCCGGCGTCGAGGGCGACCTGAAGCAGGCAGCCGACCTCGCGCTCCGTGCGTACCGCCGCGGCGGAGAGCGCTGAGACAAGCTTGACACGGTCGACAGATTGCACCACATCGGCG
Organism: Streptomyces sp. NPDC059092; assembly: GCF_042756365.1. Classification (NCBI taxonomy): domain Bacteria; kingdom Bacillati; phylum Actinomycetota; class Actinomycetes; order Kitasatosporales; family Streptomycetaceae; genus Streptomyces; species Streptomyces sp. NPDC059092. The sequence continues at coordinate 21,225 of NZ_JBHZEJ010000020.1, read as the reverse complement.
TAACTGGCTACGGAACGGACCTTGTTCGTCTGCAATTGCCCCACAAAATGCCAGGTCAACGACAAATCTTCACAAGCCGCCGCCTTGGGGGCGGCATCCTGGTCACGGTTCTCGGCCACCTGCCGTACGCCGAGTCCGTGGAGCAGCCGGACATCGCTCGCGGGGTAGGTCTTGGTGACCACGATCAGGGTCACCTCCTCCCGCGCACGGCCCGCGGCGGCGCAGGCCGTGGCGATCCGCCGCTCCACCGTCGCCAGATTCGCGGCGAGTTCGACCCTTCGGCCCGCCATGTCCTCCATGTCCGCCCTGCTCATCAGGCCAGCCAGACATAGCCGGCGAGGCGGCCGGTCACGCGGTCACGGCGGTACGAGTAGTGGTCGTCCGACTCGCGGGTGCAGACCTCCGAGCGGTGCCGGTCCCGTACGCCGAGGGACGCGAGCTGTGCGTGCACACCGCCGACGACGTCGACGGACGGCGTCCCCCAACTGGTCTCGGCCCCGGCCTCCGGTACGACGGCGGCGACCTCGTCGCGCATCGTCGCCGGGACTTCGTAGCACCACCCGCAGACGGCGGGGCCGGTGCGGGCGGTGATCCTGGCGGGTTCGGCGCCGAGCGAGACCATCGCCTCGACGGCTGCGGGGACGATGCCCGCGACCAGTCCGGGACGCCCCGCGTGTGCCGCGGCGGCGACCCCGGCGACCGGGTCGGCCAGCAGGACGGGGACACAGTCCGCGGTGAGTACGGCGAGGGCGAGGCCGCGCCGTACGGTGACGACCGCGTCGACGGCGGGGATGTCCCCGTCCGTCCACGGTCCTTCGGTGACGGCCACGTCGCGGCCGTGCACCTGGTTCATCCAGACGACCCGCGCGGGGTCGATCTTCAGGGACTTCGCCGCCAGGTCCCGGTTGGCACGTACGGCGGCGGGGTCGTCACCGACCGCGCCGCCGAGGTTGAGCTCACCGAACGGAGCGGCGCTCACTCCGCCCCACCGGTCGGTGAAGGCGAAGTGCGCGCCGCTCAGCTCTTCGTACTGTCGTATCACTTCAGGAAGTCCGGGACGTCCAGCTCTTCGGCCTGGCTGTCCGGGAACGGACGGGCCGGCGGAACCTGCGGCGGGTTGACCGTGGTGAGCGGCTTCTCGCCGACCGGGGCGGGATCGACCCGGATCTGGCTCTCCTCGCGCGGCGGCACCGTACCGAGCCCGCTCACGGAACGGCCGGTGTCGGCGGAACGGTTCGGGGCCTGCTGCTCGTCGCGCTTGCCGGAGCCCGCGCCGAGCACGGTCTCGCGCCGGGTCGGCGGCTGTCCGCCGTCGAAGCCCGCCGCGATGACGGTGACGCGTACCTCGTCGCCCAGGGCGTCGTCGATGACGGCGCCGAAGATGATGTTGGCCTCGGGGTGGGCGGCCTCGCTGACGAGTTGCGCGGCCTCGTTGATCTCGAAGAGACCGAGGTCGGATCCGCCGGAGATGGAGAGCAGGACCCCACGGGCACCGTCGATGGACGCCTCCAGGAGGGGCGAGGAGATCGCCATCTCCGCGGCGGCCACCGCACGGTCGTCGCCGCGGGCGGAGCCGATGCCCATGAGCGCCGAGCCGGCCTCGGACATGACGGACTTCACGTCGGCGAAGTCCAGGTTGATCAGCCCGGGGGTGGTGATGAGGTCGGTGATGCCCTGGACACCCGACAGCAGCACCTGGTCCGCGGACTTGAACGCGTCGAGCACGCTGACCTGGCGGTCCGAGATGGACAGCAGCCGGTCGTTGGGGATGACGATGAGGGTGTCGACCTCTTCGCGGAGTTCGGCGATGCCGTCCTCCGCCTGGTTGGCGCGACGCCGGCCCTCGAAGGTGAACGGCCGGGTGACCACACCGATCGTGAGGGCGCCGAGCGAGCGCGCGATGTTGGCCACGACGGGCGCGCCGCCGGTGCCGGTGCCGCCCCCCTCGCCCGCGGTGACGAAGACCATGTCGGCCCCCTTGAGGACCTCCTCGATCTCCTCACGGTGGTCCTCCGCGGCCTTGCGGCCGACCGCCGGGTTGGCGCCGGCGCCGAGGCCACGGGTGAGTTCCCTGCCGACGTCGAGCTTGACGTCGGCGTCGCTCATCAACAGGGCTTGCGCGTCCGTGTTGATCGCGATGAACTCGACGCCCTTGAGGCCGACCTCGATCATTCGGTTGATGGCATTGACACCACCGCCGCCGACACCGATGACCTTGATGACTGCGAGGTAGTTCTGCGGTGCTGCCACGTCGAAGGCCTCTCGCCTCGATTTACGTGTCGTCGCGGCGCTGATGTGGCGCCGCGGCGACTGATGCCGATGGGACGGTCCGAAACGCCGACCCAAACCCTCACGTTGAAGTTCAGGGTTACCAGTGCGTCCGCTTCTTGGACTCTTCCGAACAGGACACTAAGTCGACAAGAGGCGCGCGTTCAACGAACACGCCGAACCTCCCGTTTTTCTTTTCACCCTATGTGATCACCCATAGCGCTGACCAACCAGGGTGCTGGCCAGCGCATATGCCCGTCAACTCCCCGAGGCGGCAGGCGCCGTGGGCGCGCTCACATCGAAGTGCCGCGCCCCGGGGACCGCTTTCATGAGGGCGGTGAGCGCACGCGCCTTGGCCGCGCCGTCCTCACCGCTCCCCCACATCACCGTACGTCCGCCGGTCAGCTCCAGGGAGATGGAATCGTACGAACGGACCCGGACGGCCCGGGTCCGTTCGGCCACCCCGCCGGGGAGTTCGCTCCGGACGGCCACCGCTTCACGCATCAGCCGGGCCGTTCCGAACCGATCAGAACCGGCCGATCGGCCGACCGTCATTTTCAGTACGGGAACACCGGCGGGTGCCTTGTCGACGGTCGCGAAACGGACACCATCGGCGTCCACTTCGATGAATTTTGAGTCTTTTCCGATGAGCAGCGCGGGTTTACGTTCGATCACTTTCAGACTGATCCCGTCCGGCCACGATCGCGCGACCTCGACGGAGTCGATCCGGGGGAGCCTCTGCCGCAGCCGGGACTCCACCGCGTCCGTGTCGACGGAGACCAGCGGCTCCCCGAGGGGTACCGCCGCCACCGACTCGACCTCGGCACGGCTGAGCACCTCGGCACCGGAGGTGGTCACCTTCGCGACCCGGAGCCACTGGGAGCCGTAGAGCGCCCAGAGCGCCCCGCCGGCCACCACGACCGCGGCGGCCACCGCGATCAGCAGCCGGGGGCGAGGCAGCCGGAACCGGCCACCCCCGCCCCCTTCGCCAGGGTGGCCGGAGGCCGGCTTCGGTCGTGCGCCGCGTTCGGCGGTCGTCCCTCCGGCCACGCTGCTGCCTCCTGCCTCCCGCCTACGCCCTTCGGCGTGCGGCGATCGCCTCGTACACCATGCCGACCAGCAGATCGTCGGCGTCCCTGCGGCCGAACTCCGCTGCCGCGCGCGACATCTCGAACAGCCGGTGCGGATCGGCGAGCACGGGGAGCACCTGGCTCTGGATCCACTCCGGTGTCAGTTCCGCGTCGTCGACCAGCAGTCCGCCGCCGGCCTTCACCACCGGCTGGGCGTTGAGCCGCTGTTCGCCGTTGCCGATGGGCAGCGGGACGTAGGCGGCGGGCAGTCCGACGGCGGAGAGTTCGGCGACGGTCATCGCGCCCGCGCGGCAGAGCATCATGTCGGCCGCGGCGTACGCGAGGTCCATCCGGTCGACATACGGTACCGGGATGTAGGGCGGCATACCGGGCATGTTGTCCACGCGCGGCATTTCGTTCTTCGGGCCGACCGCGTGCAGGATCTGGATTCCGGAGCGCTGCAGCACGGGGGCGATCTGCTGGATCACCTCGTTGAGCCGGCGCGCGCCCTGCGAGCCGCCGGAGACCAGCAGCGTCGGCAGGTTGGGGTCGAGCCCGAAGGCGGCGCGCGCCTCGGGGCGCACCCGGGCGCGGTCGAGGGTGGCGATGGTGCGGCGCAGCGGGATGCCGATGTAGCGGGCGTCACGCAGTTTGCTGTCGGGGGTGGAGACGGCCACCGCGGCCGCGTACCGCGAGCCGATCTTGTTGGCGAGTCCGGGCCTGGCGTTGGCCTCGTGGACGATGATCGGTACCCCGCGCCGTTTGGCGGCGAGGTAGCCGGGCAGTGCGACATAGCCGCCGAAGCCGACGACGCAGTCCGCCTTGGTGCGCTCCAGGATCTGCTCGGCGGCCTTGATGGTGCCGCGCAGCCGCCCCGGAACGGTGATCAGTTCGGGAGTGGGCCTGCGCGGCAGCGGTACGGCGGGGATGAGCCCGAGTTCGTATCCGCGCTCGGGTACGAGTTTGGTCTCCAGTCCGCGCTCCGTGCCGAGGGCCGTGATCCCCACGGTGGGGTCCTGCCTGCGCAGGGCATCCGCGAGGGCGAGCGCGGGCTCGATGTGGCCGGCGGTCCCCCCACCGGCGAGTACGACATGCACCGAAATTCACCGCTCTCCGGACGGACGCTTCTTGACGCGCCGTCTCATCGTCTTCCAACTCACCCCGCGCCGCTTCCTGCCGAAGACAGGCTGCCGCATGGCCAGGGCCGCCTTCGCGGCGGGATCCTCCCGTGCGAACGCGATCAGCAGCCCGACCGCGAACATCGCCGGAAGCAGGGCCGACCCTCCGTAGGAGAACAGCGGGAGCGGGACTCCGGCGATCGGCAGCAGGCCGAGCACCGCACCGATGTTGATCACGGCTTGCACCGTGATCCAGGTGGTCACACCTCCCGCGGCGTACCTCACGAAGGGGTCCTCCGTGCGTCCGGCCACGCGAATACCCGCATAGCCTAGAGCCGCGAACAGTGCGAGTACCGACAGCGTCCCCGCCAGCCCCAGTTCCTCCCCGGTGATGGCGAAAATGAAGTCGGTGTGCGGTTCGGGCAGTTGACCCCACTTTTCCACACTCGCGCCGAGGCCGGAACCGAACCATCCGCCGGAGGCGAGGGCGTAGATTCCGTGGACCGCCTGCCAGCACTCCCCTTCGGGTCCCAGATCCTTCGCGGCGATGCAGCCGAACCGGTCCAGCCGGTTCTGACTGGTCTGGATCAGCATGACGCCGATCAGCGCGGCGACCCCGAGGACACCGGCGAAGAGCCGGGTGGGGGCGCCGGCCAGCCAGAGCAGCCCGAAGAGGATCGCCGTGAGGATGATCGCGGTGCCCATGTCGCCGCCGAGCATGATCAGTCCGAGCAGCAGGAAGCCGCCGGGGACCAGCGGCACCAGGAGATGTTTCCACTGGGTCAGCAGCCGTTTGTCGTTCTTGCGGGCGAGCAGGTCGGCGCCCCACAGCACGAGGGCCAGCTTGGCGAACTCGCTGGGCTGGAGCTGGAACGGGCCGCCGAGGTAGATCCAGTTCTGGTTGCCGTTGACGGACCGCCCTATCCCGGGGATCTGCACGAGCACCATCAGGAAGACGCTGGAGACCAGCATGGGGTACGAGAGGGCCCGGTGGAGCTTGACGGGCATCCGGGCGGCGGCCCAGAGCAGCCCGGCGCCGAGGATCACCGCGAGGAACTGTTTGCGGAAGAAGTAGGTCGCGGGCAGCGAGTTCTGGAGCGCGTAGATCATCGACGCGGAGTAGACCATCACGAGGCCCAGCACGGTGATCAGCAGGCCGCTGCCGAGGATCAGGTAATAGGCGGTGAGCGGTCGGTCCCAGGCACGCCTCAGCCGCTCGTAGAGGCGTCTGACGCGGGCGCCGCGGGGCGGGCGGGGGGTGCGGGCCCCCGCGGCGCCGCGCCGGGCCGCGGGCCTGCGTACGGGGGCGCCCGGCGCCCTGCCGCGGAGTGCGGGCACTCCGCCGAGCGCGGGCACCGCCGCGAAGCCCCAGTGGGTCACCGCGGGCTCGCGTTCCCGGTCCGCGGTGTCGTCGGCCGGCATCTGTCCCCTCCAGTCGTGCCCGGCGCGGCCGTCACGGCTGTCGCGGAGGTCGCGGCGTTCGGCGGGCCGGGGCGTGTTCGGCGGGGCCGCCGCTGCCGCGGCCCCGGGAACAGTTCAGCACGGCGCGGGGGCCGGACCGGTCAGGCGTGCTCATCCAGGGCGTGTACGGCGTCGGCGAACGCCTCGCCCCGCTTGTTGTAGTTGACGAACATGTCCATCGAGGCACAGGCGGGGGCCATCAGGACCGTGTCCCCCGGCCGCGCGAGGCGCCCCGCTTCGCGGACCGCCGCCGACATCGCCCCAGTGTCCGTCCGGTCGAGGTCCACGACCGGGACTTCGGGGGCGTGTCGCGCGAGCGCTTCGCGGATCAGGGCCCGGTCGGCGCCGATCAGGACCACGCCGCGCAGCCGTTTCGCGGCGCCTGTGACGAGTTCGTCGAAGGAGGCACCCTTGGCGAGGCCGCCCGCGATCCAGACGATCGGGTCGTACGCCGCGAGGGAGGCCTCCGCGGCATGCGTGTTGGTGGCCTTGGAGTCGTCGATGTACGTGACGCCCCCGATCTCCGCGACGCGCTCGATCCGGTGCGGGTCCGGGTGGAACGCGCGCAGTCCGTCGCGTACGGCGGCTGGTTCGACACCGTACGCGCGGGCGAGGGCCGCCGCGGCGAGCGCGTTGGCGATGTTGTGCGGGGCCGGCGGGTTCACGTCGGAGACCTGGGCCAGTTCCTGGGCCTGCTCGCGGCGGTTCTCGACGAAGGCCCGGTCGACCAGGATGCCGTCCACGACGCCCAGTTGGGAGGCGCCGGGGGTGCCAAGGGTGAAGCCGATCGCCCGGCAGCCCTCCTCGACGTCGGCGGCACGCACCAGGTCCTCGGTGGCCGGGTCGGCCGCGTTGTAGACGCAGGCGACGGTGTTGCCCTCGTAGACGCGGCCCTTGTCGGCGGCGTACGCCTCCATCGAGCCGTGCCAGTCGAGATGGTCGGGGGCGAGGTTGAGGACGGCCGCGGAGTGGGCGCGCAGGCTCGGCGCCCAGTGGAGCTGGTAGCTGGACAGTTCGACGGCGAGGACGTCGTACGTCTCCTCGCCGGTGACGGCGTCCAGCAGGGAGACGCCGATGTTGCCGACGGCGGCCGTGCGCAGCCCCGCGGCGGTCAGGATCGAGGCGAGCATCCTGACCGTCGTGGTCTTGCCGTTGGTGCCGGTGACGGCCAGCCAGGGGGGCGCCCCGGGCCCCCGCAGCCGCCAGGCCAGTTCGACGTCGCCCCAGATCTCCACGCCGGCCGCCGCGGCGGCCGTGAAGAGCGGTTTGCCGGGCTGCCAGCCGGGGGCCGTGACGATCAGCTCGGTGGCCTCGGGCAGGGTCGCCCCGTCGCCGAGGCGCACCGTCACGCCCAGCTTCTCCAGCTCGGCGGCCTGGGCGCGGGCCCGCTCGTCGTCCGTGTCGTTGACGACGGTGACGACGGCGCCGAGTGCGTGCAGCACCCGGGCCGCCGGGATCCCGGAGACCCCGAGACCCGCGACGGTGACCCGCTTGCCCTGCCAGTTCACTTCTCTGCCGCCCAGCCCGCGTAGAAGAGTCCGAGACCGACGATGACGCACATGCCCTGGATGATCCAGAAGCGGACCACCACCAGGACTTCCGACCACCCCTTGAGTTCGAAGTGGTGCTGGAGTGGCGCCATCCGGAAGACGCGCTTGCCGGTCATCTTGAAGGAGCCGACCTGGATGACCACCGACATGGTGATCATCACGAAGAGGCCGCCGAGGATCGCCATCAGGAACTCCGTGCGGGAGCAGATCGCCAGACCGGCGAGCGCGCCGCCGAGCGCGAGCGACCCGGTGTCCCCCATGAAGATCTTGGCGGGTGAGGTGTTCCACCACAGGAAGCCGAAGCATGAGCCCATGAGGGCGGAGGCGACGACCGCGAGGTCGAGTGGGTCTCGTACCTCGAAACAGGCGTTGGGGTTGGTCAGGGTCAGCGCGTTGGCGCAGGACTCCTGGAACTGCCACAGCCCGATGAACGTGTACGCGCCGAAGACCATCACCGAGGCGCCGGTGGCCAGTCCGTCCAGACCGTCCGTCAGGTTCACGCCGTTGGACATGGCGAGAATCATGAACAGCGCCCAGACGACGAACAGCACGGGGCCGATCGACCAGCCGAAGTCCGCGACGAACGACAGCTTGGTGGAGGCCGGGGTGTTGCCCCGGTAGTCGGCGAACTGGAGCGAGAGCACCGCGAAGGCGATGCCGACGATGAGCTGGCCCGCCATCTTGGCCTTGGCCCGCAGCCCCAGCGACCGCTGCTTCACGATCTTGATGTAGTCGTCGAGGAACCCGACGAGCCCCATCCCTCCCATGAGGAACAGGACGAGCAGCCCGGAGAAGGTCGGGGACTCACCGGTGATGACCTTCGACAGGGCGTACGCGATGAGCGTCGCCAGGATGAAGGCGATGCCGCCCATCGTGGGCGTGCCCTTCTTGCTGCCGTGGGTACGGGGGCCGTCGTCCCGGATGAACTGCCCGTACCCCTTCCTCGCCAGCAGCTTGATCAGCAGCGGAGTGCCGATCAGGGTGAGGAAGAGCCCGATGGCTCCCGCGAAGAGGATCTGCCTCATCGGCCGGCGACCTCGCCCTCGGTGGCGTTCTCCAGCAGTGCCTGGGCGACCTTTTCGAGGCCGACCGACCTGGAAGCCTTCACCAGCACGACGTCTCCCGGACGCAGTTCACTGCGCAACAGGTCGATCGCCGCCCGCGCGTCGGACACGTGCACCGACTCCTCACCCCACGAACCCTCGTTGTAAGCGCCCAATCGCAGCCAGGACGCTTCCCTGCCCCCGACTGCCACGAGCTTGCTGACGTTGAGCCGGACGGCGAGCCGTCCGACCGCGTCGTGCTCGGCGAGCGATTCGTCACCCAGCTCGGCCATCTGCCCGAGCACCGCCCACGTACGGCCCCCCTCGGCCCGTGAGGCACCACCCATGGCGACCAGCGCACGGAGCGCCGCTCTCATGGATTCGGGGTTCGCGTTGTAGGCGTCGTTGACGATCGTCACGCCGTCCGAGCGCTCGGTGACCTCCATACGCCAGCGGGAGAGGGTCCCCGCCTCGGAGAGCGCCACGGCGATCTCGTCGACGGACATGCCCAACTCATAGGCGACGGCGGCCGCGGCGAGCGCGTTCGACACGTGGTGCTCACCGTACAGCCGCAGCATCACCTCGCTGCACCCGGAGGGTGTTCGAAGGCTGAACGCGGGCTGTCCGGTGGCTGTGAGGCGGACGTTCTCTGCCTGTACGTCTGCTTCGCCCGACTCCCCGAAGAGCACGACGCGCGCCTTTGTGCGCGACGCCATGGCGCGAACCAGTGGGTCGTCGGCGTTGAGCACGGCCACACCGCCGTCGGCGGCGGACGGCAGCGACTCGACCATTTCGCCCTTGGCCTGGGCGATCTGTTCCCGGCCGCCGAACTCGCCGATGTGCGCGGTGCCGACGTTCAGGACGAGTCCGACGGTGGGCGGGACGAGTCCGGTGAGGTAGCGGATGTCCCCGATGTAGCGCGCGCCCATTTCGAGCACGAGGAAGCGGGTGTCCTCCTCGGCGCGGAGCGCGGTGACGGGCAGCCCGATCTCGTTGTTGAGGTTGCCGTCCGGCCAGACCGTGGGGCCCGCGCGCCGCAGGAGCTGCGCGATCAGGTCCTTGGTGCTGGTCTTTCCGGCCGAACCGGTCAGCGCGACGGTGGTGGCGCCGAGACGCTTCACCACGGTGCGTGCGAGGGCGCCGAGGGCCTGGACGACATCGTCGACGACGATGGCGGGCACACCGACGGGGCGGGTGGCCAGGACGGCCACCGCGCCCGTCTCGACGGCGCGCCGCGCGTAGTCGTGGCCGTCGACACGGTCGCCGGCGAAGGCGGCGAAGAGACCGCCCGGCTCGACGGCGCGGGAGTCGTACACGACGGGTCCGGTGACAAGGACGGCCGGATCCGGTATGTCGTGCGGCTGCCCGCCGACGATGGCGGCGATCTCGGCGAGGGAGAGGGCGATCACTGGGTCATCCCTGACTGTTGTTCTCGTTGCGGGGCGCGGGACTGCGGGCTCTGCTCGCCGGGGTCCGCGTCGTGGCGCAGGGAGCGTTCGATGGCCTCGCGCAGGACCTGGCGGTCGTCGAAGGCGCGTACCACTCCGGCGACGTCCTGACCCTGCTCGTGGCCCTTGCCCGCCACCAGTACGGTGTCGTCGGCCCCGGCGCGTGCGACGGCCGCGGAGATGGCGGCGGCCCGGTCGGAGTCGACCAGGACGTCACCACGCTCGTGGACCGGCACCTCCGCCGCGCCCGCGAGCATCGCGGCGAGGATCGCCAGCGGGTCCTCGCCGCGCGGGTTGTCGGAGGTGAGTACGGCGGTGTCGGCGAGGCGCGCGGCTGCGGCGCCCATGGGCCCGCGTTTGGTCTGGTCGCGGTCCCCGCCACAGCCGAGGACGATGTGCACCTTGCCCTTGGTGACCTTACGCAGGGAACGGAGCACCGATTCGACGGCGTCCGTCTTGTGCGCGTAGTCGACGACGGCGAGGTACGGCTGTCCGGCGTCCACGCGCTCCAGCCGTCCCGGTACGCCGGGGACCGCGGCGATGCCGTCGGCGGCCGTCTGCGGGTCGATCCCGGCGACGGCCAGGGTGACGATCGCGGCGAGGGTGTTGGCGACGTTGAACGGTCCCGGCAGCGGCGCCTCCGCGGTGACGCGCTCGCCGCGCGGGCCGACGGCGGTGAAGGTGGAGCCGTGCGAGCCGACCTGGACGTCCTCGGCGCGCCAGTCGGCGTCGGGGTGGCCCTCGGCGGAGAACGTCGTGACGGGGACGCCGGACTCGCCGGTGAGCCTGCGGCCGTAGGTGTCGTCGATGTTCACGACGCCGGTCCTGCTGCGCTCAGGGGTGAACAGCCGCGCCTTGGCCTGGAAGTAGTCCTCCATGTCGGAGTGGAACTCCATGTGCTCCGGGCTGAGGTTGTTGAAGACGGCGACGTCGAAGACGCAGCCGTCGACCCGGCCGAGCACGAGGGCGTGGCTGGAGACCTCCATGGCGACCGAGCGGACACCCCGTTCGCGCATGACCGCGAAGAGCGCCTGGAGGTCGGTGGCCTCGGGGGTGGTGCGCTCCGACTTGAGGCGCTCGTCCTCGATGCGCGTCTCCACGGTGCCGATGAGGCCCGTACGGTGGCCGGCGCCGCGCAGTCCGCCTTCGACGAGGTAGGCCGTGGTGGTCTTGCCCGAGGTTCCGGTGATGCCGATCTGGAGCAGATCGGTGCCGGGGTTCCCGTAGATCGCGGCGGCGAGTTCGCCCATGCTGCCGCGTGGGTCGGGCACGGTGAGGACAGGCAGTCCGGTGGCGGCGGCGCGGTCGGTGCCGGAGGGATCCGTGAGGATCGCCACGGCTCCGAGGTCGGCGGCCTGGCCGGCGAAGTCCGCCCCATGGAGCCGGGCGCCGGGGAGCGCGGCGTACACGTCCCCGAGGCGCACGGCGCGCGAGTCGTGGGTGATCCCGGTGGCTTCGCCGGGTCCCGCCGCCGTGGCGCCCGGTGCCTCGGTGCCCAGCCGGGCAGCCAGCTCGGCGAGGGAGGTCGGGCGGACCCGGTCCGGACGGGGCGTCCCCGGAGTGTTCACAGGGGCGTCCTTGGAGGGGGTTCGGTACTGATCAGCTTGTGGCACGGCGGTGAGCGTACCGGGGTGGGCGGGCGCCGGGCCACGTGAGGCGGGCTGGTGCGCGGGCGGTTCCGGGTGGTTCCCGGAACCGGGGGTGATCGTTGTCACTGGGACTTTCCCTGGGGTCACTCGCCGGGTTTGAAGCTGACCGGCAGCCGGGCGGGTTTACTGCCGGTCGGTTCGACCCGCAGTGTCTTGAGAGCGAACTCCATGACCTTCTTGTAGATGGGGCCGCAGATCTGTCCGCCGAAGTAACTGCCGCTCGTGGGGTTCTGAATGGCGCAGTAGACGGTGATCTGCGGGTCGTCGGAGGGTGCGAACCCGGCGAAGGAGGCGGTGTAGCCCTTGTAGACGCCGAGTTTCGGGTCGACCCTGTTGGCCGTACCGGTCTTGCCCGCGATGCGGTAGCCGGGGACCTGGGCCTTGGTTCCGGTGCCCTCCACGTCGGAGACGACCGACTCCAGCATGGTGGCCACCGTCTTGGCGGTCTTCTCGCTGACGACCCGGGTCTTGCGGGGTGCGGGCGCGGCGGTGAAGCGGTTGTCGGGGCCGTTGGTGCCGCGGATCAGGGTGGGTTCGGTCCGTACGCCGCCGTTGGCGATGGTCGAGTAGACCGAGGCGGCCTGCATGGCGTTGAGGGAGAGCCCCTGGCCGAAGGGGATCGTGTACTGCTGCGAGGTGGACCAGTCCTGCGCCGGGGCGAGGATGCCGCGGGTCTCGCCCGGGTAGCCGAGGCCGGTGGGCTGTCCGATGCCGAACTTGTCGAGGTAGGAGTGGAGCACCTTGTTGGCCTCGGGCTGGGTCTTGCCGAGCTGCCCGGTGGCCAGGATGGTGCCGATGTTGCTGGACTTGGCGAGGACGCCGTTGAGCGTCAGGTACCAGGTGGGGTGGTCGATGTCGTCCTTGAAGAGCCGGTCGCCGCGGTGCAGCCGGTTGGGGACGACGACATGGGTGCCGGGGGTGGCGGCCTCCTCCTCCAGGACGGCGGCCATGGACATGACCTTGGCGGTGGAGCCGGGCTCGTACACGTCCTGGAGCGCCGCGTTGCCCATGGAGGCGGAGTTGGCCTGGGCGAGGTTGTTGGGGTCGAAGCCGGGGGCGTTGGCCATGGCGAGGACCTCACCGGTCCTGGTGTTCTGGACCACCACGTAGCCGCGGTCGGCCTTGGACTCCTTCACCTGGTCGGCGATGGCCTGCTGGGCCGCCCACTGGATGTCCCGGTCGATGGTCAGCTCGATGTCCGAGCCAGGTACGGCGGGGGTCTCGCGGGAGGTGGCGGTGGGGACCCGGCGTCCGCCGGACTGGGCGTAGGTGACCTTGCCGTCCTTACCCGCGAGTTCCTTGTCGAGCATGGACTCGATGCCGCCTCCGCCGCGCCCGGCGGCGTTGACGTATCCGAGTATCCCGGCGGCGAGGTCACCGTTGGGGTAGACCCGCTTGCTGCTGGTCTCCTGGAAGACACCCGCCAGGACGCTGACGCCGCCGTCGGCGGACTTCCGCTTGCTCGCCTTCTCGGCGAGCACCCGCTTGAGGTCCTTGATCTGGTTCCAGACCTGCGGGGTCTGCCGGCGGGCCAGCACCGCGTAACGGGACTTGGGGGCCTTGAGCTTCTTGACGAGTTCGCCGGTGTCGGCGCCGAGGATCGGCGCGAGCAGCGCGGCGGCCTGTTCCGGGGCGTCGGGGACCTTGCTGAAGTCGGGGGTGAACATCGACGGGTCGGCGGTGACGTCGTACGCGTCGTCGCTGGTGGCGAGCGCGACGCCGGAACGGTCGGTGATCTGGCCGCGCTCGGCGGCGATGGTGTGGCTGAGGTAGCGGCTCTTCTCCGCCTTGCCGGCGTACGCGCTGGCGTCGACGGCCTGCACCTGGAGCAGCCGTACGACGAACACCAGCATGACGAGCGTCAGGCCGAGGCCGACCAGCCGGAGCCGGGGGCGGGGGCTGCCGAGCTGGATCCTGTGCGGGCCGCGGGAGCCGTTACGGGGCCGGCGCGGCGCGGGGCGGGCGGCCGGGCGGGACGGGGTGCGGGGGCGTCCGCCGCTGCCGGAGCGCGCGGGGTTCGGGACCCGGCGGCGTGGTGGTTCCTTGGGGGGCACGGGGTCACCTGCCGGAGGTCGTCGGGGCCGGCGTGCCGGATGCCGGTGCGGGGGACGGCGGGGTCTCCTCCACGGCGGAGGGCCGGGGGGAGAGCTGTGCGGAGGGCTGGGCCGACGGCAGACCCTCGGCCGCGCCGGGGACGCCGCGCACCGTACCGTCCGGGTCGAGGAAGGCCGGGCTGCCGCCGGGCACCATGCCCAGCTCGCGGGCGCGCCGCTCCAGCGCGTACGGGGCGGAGAGGTCGTCCACGTCCCGTTGCAGCGCCTGCTGTTCGTCGGTGAGGTCGGTGGTGCGTTTCTTCAGGTCGGTGAGCCGGAACGACCCTTCGCTGAGGGCGGAGTTCAGCAGCAGCAGGGCGATCAGGCCGCCGCCGAGGAGCAGCACGACCAGCAGGACGAAGGGGGTGCGGGCCGCCGAGCTGTTCCCGGCGGGCAGCACCTGGGCGAGGCGTGCGGCCCGCCCCTTCAGTTGCCCGCCCGGCCCCTTCGTCACAGGACGTCCTCCCGGATCCGCTGCGCCCCCCGCAGCCGGGCGGGGGCCGCGCGGCGGTTCTCCGCGACCTCTTCCTCGGTGGGGAGTTCCGCGCCGCGGGTGAGCAGCTTCAGCCGGGGCTGGTAGCGCTCGGGGACGACGGGCAGGCCGGGCGGCGCCGTGTTGGCGGCGCCGGCCGCGAAGACCTGCTTGACCATGCGGTCTTCCAGCGAGTGGTACGAGAGGACGGCGATCCGGCCGCCGACGGCGAGGCTCCGCACGGCGGCGGGGACGGCCTGTTCCAGGACGGGGAGTTCGCCGTTGACCTCGATGCGCAGGGCCTGGAAGGTGCGCTTGGCGGGGTTGCCGCCGGTGCGCTTGGCGGCCTGCGGGAGGGCGTCGCGGATCAGCTCGACGAGCCGGGCGCTGCGGCTGAAGGGCTCCTTGTCGCGCTCCTTGACGACCGCGGACACGATGCGCTTGGCCTGCTTCTCCTCGCCGTAGGCGCGCAGGATGCGGACCAGTTCGCCGGGCGGGTAGGTGTTGAGGACCTCGGCGGCGCTGACGCCGGTCGTCTGGTCCATCCGCATGTCGAGCGGTGAGTCCTGGGCGTACGCGAAGCCGCGGTCGGCCTCGTCGAGCTGCATGGAGGAGACGCCGAGGTCGAAGAGGACGCCCTGGACGCGCGGGATGGACAGCCGGTCGAGCACGTCGGGCAGTTCGTCGTAGACGGCGTGCACGAGGGTGGCCCGGTCGCCGTAGGGCGCGAGGCGCTCGCCGGAGAGCCGCAGCGCCTCCTGGTCGCGGTCGAGCGCGACGAGCCGTGCGGCGGGGAAGGTGGCGAGCAGCGCCTCGCTGTGTCCGCCGAGGCCGAGGGTGCAGTCGACGACGACGGCTCCGGGCTCGGCGAGGGCGGGGGCCAGCAGGTCGAGGCACCGCTGGAGCATCACCGGTACATGCCGGACCTGGTTCATGCGCCCTCTCAAGTACGGACGGTCGTACGTACCACCGAGCGGGAAGGGGCCGAGCCGCACGTACGCCGCGTTATGCGGGAAAATTCGGGATGCGTTCTGGCACGTGTTCAGGGTGTGTCCGTGAACTTCGCGCCACTTTAGTCCACGCCTCCCGGTGGTTCCGGGCCACCCGGACGGTCAGCGCGTCGCGGGGTGTTCGGGCCGTCGGTCCGCGAACGCCGATCTTCACCTGTTCGGCCGCAGCCGCTCGGCCCTGTGGGTTAGCTCACACCAGGCCGCGATGGCGTTCTTTGTCCCCTCCCACAGGGGGCTTCCCCCGGCGGTGACGACTAACGTCACAGGTATGCCGACCTCCGCACATCTCCCCGCAGAGCCCTCAGGGGCCCCCGCCGGTGCGGCCCGCACCGGCGGCACCGTCACCGACCGCCTCGTCGACGCGAACGGTGAGTACGCCGCCGGATTCAGCGATCCGGGCATGGACGCGCGCCCCGTGCTCCAGGTCGCCGTGGTCGCCTGCATGGACGCCCGGCTCGACCTGCACGACGCGCTGGGCCTCTCGCTCGGCGACTGCCACACCATCCGTAACGCGGGCGGTGTCGTCACCGACGACGTGATCCGTTCGCTCACCATCAGCCAGCGGGCGCTGGGCACGCGCAGTGTCGTGCTGATCCATCACACCGGCTGCGGTCTGGAGAGCCTCACCGAGGAGTTCCGGCACGAGCTGGAGATGGAGGTCGGCCAGCGTCCGGCGTGGGCCGTGGAGGCGTTCCGTGACGTCGATCAGGACGTACGGCAGTCGATGCAGCGCATACGAACCTCGCCGTTCCTTCCGCACACCGACGACGTCCGCGGCTTCGTCTTCGACGTGAAGACCGGGCTGCTGCGGGAAATCGACCCCGCGAGCTGAGCAGGACCGCCGCCCCCGTACGTATGGAACGGGGGCGGCGACCGGCCCCGAACAACAGCAAAGCAGACATAACCCACCGACTTATCCACAGGCGGATGACACGAAGCGGTAACGGCAACGAGAATGCGTGGGGGACACCGCTCCGGGACCTTCCGGAGACGGTGTCCGTGTTTCGGGGAGGGCCGGGCCGTCTGATGGGCGTCGGCCCGTTGAAAGGGCCGAGGAGGGCCGGGTGACGACCTATGACGATCGAGCGAGCCTCACAGATCTGACCACCACAGCGGAGCGTGTGCGCGCATCGGTGGAGGGTGTGATCGAGGGCAAGCCTGAGGTCGTACGGCTTTCGCTGACCGTGCTCCTCGCCGAGGGCCATCTTCTGATCGAGGATGTTCCCGGCGTGGGCAAGACCATGCTGGCCAAAGCGCTGGCGCGCTCCATCGACTGTTCGGTGCGGCGTATCCAGTTCACGCCCGATCTGCTGCCGTCGGACATCACCGGGGTGTCGATCTACGACCAGCAGCAGCGGGACTTCGAGTTCAAACCGGGTGCGATCTTCGCGCAGATCGTGATCGGCGACGAGATCAACCGCGCCTCGCCCAAGACCCAGTCGGCGCTGCTGGAGTCCATGGAGGAGCGCCAGGTCACCATCGACGGGCACACCTACGAGCTGCCCAGCCCGTTCATGGTGGTGGCGACCCAGAACCCGGTCGAGATGGAGGGCACGTACCCGCTCCCGGAGGCGCAGCGCGACCGTTTCATGGCCAGGGTGTCGATCGGGTACCCGAGCGCCGAGGCCGAGTTGCAGATGCTGGACGTGCACGGCGGGGTCTCGCCGCTCGACGACCTCCAGCCGGTGGCGCACGCCCATGACATCATCAAGCTGATCGACGCCGTACGGGCCGTCCATGTCGCCGAGTCCGTACGGCGGTACGCGGTCGAGCTGGTCTCCGCGACCCGTACGCACGCGGATCTCAGACTCGGCGCCTCACCGCGCGCCACGCTCCATCTGCTGCGCGCGGCGAAGGCCGCCGCGGCGCTGGCCGGTCGGGAGTACGCGCTCCCCGACGACGTGCAGTCGCTGGCGTCGGCGGTGCTGGCGCACCGGCTGCTGCCCACGGCCCAGGCCCAGTTGAACCGGCGTACGGCGGAGCAGGTCGTCCAGGACATCCTGCAGCGGACGCCGGTGCCCACGGCGGACGGCGGCCGGACCACGGTGGGCCGCCCGGCGGCCGGCGGGTCCGCGAGTCCCGGCACGCTCTTCGGCCAGCAGTCCGGCGTCCGGCGGCTGTGATGGCGTCCGGGGGGCCGACCGCCGGGGACGGCGAGGAGAAGGGCGGGGCGCGGGCCGCCCTGTCCGGGCTGACCACTCGCGGCCGGTCGTTCCTCGCGGCCGGCATCGCCGCCGCCGTGTGCGCCTATGTGCTCGGCCAGTCGGATCTGCTGCGGGTGGGGCTGCTGCTGGCCGTGCTGCCGCTGATCTGCGTGGCGGTCCTGTACCGCACGCGCTACCGGGTGGCGGGCAGCAGGCGGCTGGCGCCCTCGCGGGTCCCGTCGGGGTCCGAGGCACGGGTGCATCTGCGGATGGACAACGTCACGCGGCTGCCCACCGGGCTGCTGATGCTCCAGGACCATGTGCCGTACGTGCTCGGGCCGCGCCCCCGCTTCGTGCTGGACCGGGTGGAGCCGGGGGGCCGCCGTGAGGTGTCCTACCGGGTCCGCTCCGATCTGCGCGGACGCTATCCGCTCGGGCCGCTCCAGCTCCGGCTGAGCGATCCGTTCGGGATGTGCGAGCTGACCCGCTCGTTCAGCGCGTTCGACATCCTCACGGTCATCCCGCGCACCGAGCCGCTGCCTCCGGTGCGGCTCGCGGGCGAGGCCTCGGGCCTCGGCGACGGGCGTCAGCGCTCGCTGGCGCTGGCCGGTGACGACGACGTGATCCCGCGGGAGTACCGCCACGGCGACGATCTGCGCCGGGTGCACTGGCGCTCCACGGCCCGTTACGGCGAGCTGATGGTACGCCGGGAGGAGCAGCCGCAGCGGGCGCGCTGCACGGTCCTGCTGGACACCCGGCGGATCGCCTACCAGGGCTCGGGGCCCGACTCGGCCTTCGAGTGGGCGGTGTCCGGCGCGGCCTCCGCGCTGGTGCACATGCTGGAACGGGGCTTCGCGGTAAGGCTGCTGACGGACACCGGCGGTTCGGTGCCCGGCGAGGGCGCGGACGGCTTCGCGGGGGCCACCCAGGACTCCGCGGACGCGGCCGGGCTGATGATGGACACGCTCGCGGTCGTCGACCACTCCGACGGAGCGGGCCTCTCGCGCTCGTACGACGTGCTGCGCGGCGCCACCGAGGGGCTGCTGGTGGCGTTCTTCGGCGATCTGGACGAGGAGCAGACGGCGGTGGCCGCCCGGATGCGGCAGCGCAGCGGCGCGGCCGTCGCCTTCGTACTCGACTCCTCCGGCTGGACGCAGGGTCCGAGGGACGGCGCCGAGGCCGACCAGCGGCTGCGGCAACTGCGCGAGACGGGGTGGACGGCACTGGCCGTGCCGTCCGGGGCGGCGCTGCCCGACCTGTGGCGGCAGGCCGGCCGCCAGCACGCGGAATCGGCCGTCGCGGGCGGTACGACAGGCTTCTCCGGAGGATGGTCATGAGCGGTCACGGAAGGCTGGCGCTGTGTGCCTTCGCCGCCACGCTGATGGCGGCGGGCGCGCTGACCCCGCTGGTCGAGTCGCCCACCTGGCTGGTGCAGTGCGCGTTCATGGTGGGCGTCGTGAGCGGGGTGGGGGCGCTGGCCCGGCGGATTCCGCTGGCGCGGGCGCTGACCGTCGTTGTCCAAGCGGTCACGGTCCTGCTGCTGCTCACCCTGGTCTTCACCAAGGAGCAGGCCCTGTTCGGCTTCGTGCCGACGCCCGACGCCGTCCAGGAGTTCGGCCGGCTGCTGACCTCGGGCGGCGACGACGTCGGGCGGTACGCGATACCGGCCCCGGCGACCGAGGGCATCCGGCTGATGCTGATCGGCGGGGTCCTGGTGATCGGGCTGGCCGTGGACGCGATCGCGGTGACCTTCCGCAGCGCCGCCGCGGCCGGGCTGCCGCTGCTCGCGCTGTACTCGGTCGCCGCGGGGCTCTCCGGTGGGGCCGGGGGGTGGCTGTGGTTCCTGCTGGCCGCCACCGGCTATCTGCTGCTGCTCCTGGCCGAGGGCCGGGACCGGCTCTCGCAGTGGGGCCGGGTCTTCGGGGGCGCACCGCGCCCCGCGGGCCGGTTCTCGTCGGTCTTCGATCCGAACGGGCGGGCCCCGGTGCGTACGGGCCGCAGGATCGGTGTGGTGGCGCTGGGCGTCGCGCTCGCGGTCCCGGCGGCCCTGCCCGCGCTGGACGGCGGGCTGCTGGCCGGCGCGGGTGTCGGGAACGGCTCGGGGGTGGGCGGCGGGGGCACGATCTCGGCGGTCAACCCGCTGGTGTCGCTCCAGGACAACCTGAACCAGCCGGAGGACCGCGAGGCGCTGCGCTACCGGACGAACGCGAAGGAGACGCAGGACCTGTATCTGCGGATCATGGCGCTGGACAAGTTCGACGGCACGTCCTGGCGGTTCTCGCAGCGCGGCGTGGAGGACGTTCCCGGCACCCTGCCCTCCGCGCCCGGGCTGCGGAGCGAGGTCGGCACCACGGAGATCAGGACCACCATCTCGGCCGCCGGGTGGTACCGGCAGAACTATCTGCCGATGCCCTACCCGGCCTCCAAGGTGAAGATCGACGGGCGCTGGCGCTTCGAGCCCACGGGCCGGACGCTGGTGGGCGACCGGGGCCAGTCGACGCGGGGTGCGCGCTACGAGGTCACCAGCCTCCAGGTGACCCCCAGCAGGCAGCAGCTCGCCTCGGCGCCCGCCGCCCCGTCGGCCCTGCTCCGCGAGTACACCCAGGTGCCCTCGGTACTGCCGGAGGTCGTCAGGGCGACGGCGCGGGAGGTCACAGCGGGGGCGGCGAACGACTACGAGAAGGCCGTCAAGCTCCAGGACTGGTTCGCGCTGGACGGCGGCTTCACATACAACACGGCCGTCGACTCGGGCACCGGCGTCACGGCGATCACCCGCTTCCTGCAGAACAAGGAAGGCTTCTGCGTCCACTTCTCCTTCGCGATGGCGGCGATGGCCCGCACGCTGGGCATCCCGGCGCGGGTCGCGGTGGGCTTCACCCCGGGCACCCCGCAGTCGGACGGCTCGATGTCGGTCGGCCTGCGGGACGCGCACGCCTGGCCCGAGCTGTACTTCGAGGGGGTCGGCTGGACCCGCTTCGAGCCGACGCCGAGCCGGGGCAGCACCCCCGACTACACCCGCCCGGAGGCCCCGACCGACACTCCGAGCGACGCGGCCAGTGAGGGCACCGACACCTCGGCCGCGCCGTCCACGGAGCCGTCGTCCTCGGAGAGCTGCCCGGCGGAGGCCCGGCGACTGGGCGAGTGCGGCCCGGCGGCGGACGCGGGTGCCCTGCCCCCGGCGGATCAGGGCACCCCGGCGGGGACCGTGCTCGCCGTGGTGGCGGGCTCGCTGGCGGTACTGCTGCTGCCGCTGCTGCCCCTGCTGTGGCGGACACGGGTCAGGGCACGGCGGTTCGGCTCCGGCGGGCGAACGCCGGAGGACGCCACGGCCAGGACGCTCGCGGCCTGGCGGGAAGTCACCGATACAGCGTGGGACCACGGCGTACCACCGGACGAGTCACAGACCCCCAGGAAGACGGCCGGGCGGATCGTCCGGCTGGGCGGCCTCGACGGCGAGGCGGCCGAGGCGGTGCACCGGGTCGCCGGATCCGTGGAGCAGGTGCTGTACGCGCCGGTGCCCCGGCCTGGCGTGGGGCTCGCCGAGGACGCCCGGCTGATCCGCCAGGGCCTGAGCGCGTCGGCCGGACGGTGGGCGCGGCTGCGCGCACTGCTCGCGCCTCGCTCGTCCGTTCGGGTGATCTGGTACCTGGCGGAGCGGTGGCGTACGGTCGCCATGCGCTGGACGGACCGCCGCCTGGAGCTGACCCGCCGGGTGGCCCTGGCCACGGCGCGCCTGCGGCCGTCGCGGCAGCGGGGCTGAGCCGGGACAGGGCCCGGGAGGGCGAGCGGGACGGACATGGCTGAGGGGCGGACGCGTGTAGCGGCCGCCCCCCACCCCAGCTGTGCGGGGCGTGCCCGGGCGCGGGGTGTGTCGTATAAAAAACTGAAGCGGCCGACGA
>NZ_JBHZEJ010000019.1:17543-113221 GCF_042756365.1 Streptomyces sp. NPDC059092 | reverse complement strand
ACGTGGGCAGATACAGGCGGCGGTCGATCAAGGTGCGGCCGCGTTCTCCGGCATACGCGAGGAAAACACCGACCTGACAATTTTCTGTCCGCCCCCGCGGTGCCCGAATACTAGCGTTGGACGCCGGCCGAGCGGACGCCCTTCTTCAGGAATCTGGTGTCGTCCACGATCAGCACCGCGTCCGGGTCGCCGAGATGCTCCACGACGTAGTCGCGGACGTCGTCGAGGACCTCATCGGCGTCCCAGTCGCACCGGTTCAGCAGCCGGTGCATCCGATCAGGAGCCGCGTGGCCGGCCTCCTCCGCCAGCGTCCAACCGTTCTTCCGCTCCAACGGAGCGATCAGCCCCTTCATGTAAGCCAGCGCCGACTCCCGCGGCTCCGACCGAGCAAATCGGTGCACGAACCGCTCATGTAACTCGCCCAGACCCGCTGCCCACGCCCTGACCTCACCGAGTTCCCCACCCATATTCGGATCAACGACTGTCCTGGCCACCAGTCACACCAAACGCCGTTGCAGTACTAGGGCTGGATCAACCAGCACAAGCCGTACCTGTACTTCGCCAGCGACCGCAGGCTCAGACTTCAGCGCTCCCCGACGGCCCCAGCTACATCGCAGCGTTGCCCGAGCAAGGTACAAACGGCGTCTTCCCTCTCGTCTCGCCGGAGCGCAGGTCGTGCCTCTCAGCTGTCGTCAGGGAGGTCGGCCGCCTTGCACACTTCAGGCATTTCAGTGATCGTCTGTGTGCCCGCGTAGTAGCGGATGGCGTTGGGATACTTCTTGTCCTGCTCCCGGTACAGCAGGACCTGGCCTACCAGCGCGCTGATCTGCCATGAGTCGCCCATGGCAGTGGCGAGCAGGCGCAAGGCCTGATCCGCGCTGAGAGAGCCGTCCGGGAGGGCGAGCCGCACCTGGTCGAGTTCGGTTTCCCGGGGCTCGATACGGACGCCGTAGGGGAGTTGGGCTCGTAGTTGCGCGGCCATCTTGTGCGCCGTCACCTTGGAGTTTGGCTCGTCGAAGCGAACAGGCCACGACAGGTCGATGGGATGGAGCAAGTCGAAGTGGTCACCGCTGCGCCGGTGGGAGTCTCTCATCCTGCCCGCGTCGTTGTTGCCGAAGCCGCTGTTGTTCCACTGCGGAGAACGTCCCTGAGCGTGAAGGTGCTGGAGCACGAGGCGCTCCGGCGCCAGGACACTGAGGTCGTCGTCCAGTTTGAGATAGCTAAACGAGACGTCGCGGGGGCCGATATGGCAGCGTCCGCTGATCTTTCGCAGGTGTTTTCCGAGACGGACGGCGATCGAACGGTCGCCCTTTGCCGCGTAGAGGATCTCCGGGGCGTCGCTTGCCTCCCGATGCAGAAGGTAGACGCCGGGCCAGTCATCCAGCTTCTCAATATTCTCGGCCGTGAGGTCGTGGCGCGGCTGTGCGGCGAGGATCCTGAGGAAGTAGTCCACGTACTCCTGAGGGAGCAGCCGGAATCCGGTACCGCCGGCGTACGCGACGTTGCGGCTGAAGGGGTAGGACTCGACCGTGTCAGTCCCGCGCTGGTTCGGTTCGGGAAGACCGCGCGCCTTGAGCGTGCTCTTGAGCTTGGGATAGATGTCGGTCAGAGCCAGTGTCGGCGGGGCACCCGGGATGCCGCTGCGCACGACGTCGCACAGGACTTGAGTGAAGGATGTGCTGGCGGTCTCGTCTCGCGAAGGCACGTGGGCGACTTGGTCGGCTGCTGTGAGCGTATAGACACCGCGGATGTCGGTGCTGTCAACGAGTTGGCTCTCACCGACGCCCGCCAGGCCTTGGATGATCCGGCCCGAGTAACAGCAGTCGAGGATCACGAGCTTCACCTGGGCTGGGGAGTCCAGGAGAGCGCTGCGGACTTTGTCGTACTCCAGGCCGGTGAGGTCGGGATAGCGCAGTTGGGTATCACCGGCGGCCAGGCACAGAGCACCGGACCTGCTGACAACTCCATGGCCAACGAAGTAGATCAGCAGAGTCCCCGTGGTCTCCTCGGCCAGGCGGTGCAGTTCCAGGGCCAGGTCCGTAGCCCCAGCGGGGTCCTCCACAACATGCACTTGCTCCTCGGACCAGCTGCACAACTCGGGGCTGGTCAGCAGCCGGTGCATGGCGTGCAGGCTGTTGCGAGCTGCGGGCACGTCCAGGAGGGAGGGGTCCCGGTACTGGGAGACTCCGATGAGGATGGCAGCATCGTCATACTCCACCGGTGTCCTCCCCCAGGAACCTCTGGATCAGCGCCTCGGCCTCGGCGGCGTCACCGGTCTCGAGTTCCAGGGTGCGGTCGGCCCGAATGACGGAGATGCGGATCTTGGTCGGGGTACGGCGGTTTTGCAACCAGGTAGCGAGCGAGCCGGCCAAGATGGTGGCGATACCGCCGGACCCGAGGGACACCGTGAGCAGTTCGATCCCGGCACCGAGCTCGTTCTCCGCGGGTGCGGCGGGCACGACGTGGACGCGTCCCTGGAGGCCGCGTTCACCGCGGAGCCACCCGATCAGCGCCAGGCGGTCATCGAGTTCAGTCGCCGAGTCGAGCCTGATCTGAACGCCCGTCGCCCCGGTGTCCTGGGTGCCGTGCATCGCGTACTCCCCCGCTGCTGCGTACATCTGATGCCCAGGGCTGCCCCAGGCCAGTACAAGGAGTAACCCTACGTGCGCGTGCCCGCCCCGCTCAGCTCAGGCCCGATAAAGAGATGCCACACCACGAGACAGGGCCGACTCCGAGCCTTCACACCAGCGGTCCTCGACCGCCACTACCGGCGGCCCGTTGCCCCTGAGCAACTAACGCTCCTGCTGAGCAGATCCCGGAGATGCCACACAAGACCACAGGTCAAGCCAACCGACAGTGGCGCACCTTCAAATCAACATCAACCCTACCTGTCAGTAACTTACATCAAACTCTGCTCTCTGAAACTGAGCAACTCCCCGGTCGGCACGTGAGGACTGCTCATCCCCAAGAGAGCCGCAACACCCCTCCGGCCCGCGACGCCGTACACCAGGTCTTCGCCGCGAGGAAGTGGCGGTCCTCGCGCACATCTCCACGGAGTACTGCATCCGGCTTGAGCAGGGCAGGGCGCCACGTCCTTCGGGCGACGTCCTGGCCGCGGTCGCGGCAGCGCTGCGGCTCACCGACGCAGAGTCCGACCACCTCCACGTCCTCGCGGGCACCGCGCCGAACCGGACCGGACTGCACCGGCGCGACGTCCGCCCCAGCGTGCTCGCGCTTCTTCAGCGGCTGCCGCAGACGGCCGGTTTCGTGATGTCCGCCGCGTTCGAGGTGCTGGCGTGGAACGACCTCGCGGCAGCGCTCATGGAGGACTTCTTCCCGCTCGCCCCCGAGGACCGCAACCTCGCGCGCCGGGCCTTCCCCGGGCCGCAGCGCACCGATGCGACGCTCTACGGGATCTCCGACGCCGCCGAGTTCCGCCTCAGCGTCGTGATGCAGCTCCACGCCACCCTCGCCCGCTACCCCACCGATCCCGCGGTGAGCGGCCTTGTCGACGAACTCCGAGACGCCAGCCCCGACTTCGCCCGGCTCTGGGAACGACACGACGTACAGGCCGCGCCGATGCTCACCAAGACCTTCCGCCACCCGACCGTCGGAGAGGTCACTGTCGACTGCGACACCCTCACCCTCACCGACCGCGACCAGTACCTCGTGCTCTACAGCGCAGTGCCGGGATCCCCCGGCGCCGAGGCCCTGGCCCTGCTGAACATCCTGGGAGCACAGGCCAGTCACTACCCGCGATAGCGCCACCGGGCTGCCTAGATTGTGGTGAGAAACGCCCGGACGGCGGCGGCGAACGCGTTGGGGGCGGTGGTGTAGATGAGATGGTCGGCGTCCAGCTCGGCCGACACGGTGCCGGCGCGGCGCTCGACCATGGCACGGACCTGCTCGGGCGGGATGACCCCCTTGGTGCCGTGGGCCAGCAGGGCCGGGCAGGCAGTGGCCGTCCAGTCGTCCCAGTGGTCACCGTGGACCTGCTCCTCGGACTGGTACATCTCCTGGGGGTGGAAGGGCAGCCGCCATGTGCCGTCCGCGTTTTCCCGCAGCCGGTCGGAGAAGTACGGCGCGGCCGGGCCCAAGCCCGCGACAAGCGCGTCGCGGGTGGGCGCCCGGTAGGGCAGGTTCAGCAGGAAGCCGAAGGGGTTCGCCCCGTCCAGACCGAGGGCGGCGGGACCCTCGGCGTTAACGAGCGCGCTGACGCGCTCGGGGTGGCGGGCTGCGAACTGGTAGGCGTTGACAGCACCGAGGGAGTGGCCGAGCAGCACGATACGGTCCAGCTCCAGGTGGTCCAGGAGGGCCTGCAGGTCTGCGAGATATCCCTCCCGCGAATAGTCGGCGGCGCGGTCCGACTCCCCCTGGCCACGCTGGTCCGGGGCGATCAGCCGCCACTCGGGGCTCAACGCGCGGGCGAGGTGGGCGAACGTGGCGCCCTCGGACAGGTGACCGTGCAGCGCGACCAGCGGGCGGCCGGTCCCGCCGAAGTCGAGGTACGACAGCCGGCGGCCGTCAATGACGAGTTCGGCGCGGGTGGCGGTGTCGTTCGCGGCGATTTCGCTCATGGCAGATCCCCCTTCTCGGTTGCACTGAAAGGGACCGTAGCGAAGATTTGGGCGCACGCGCAAGACAAAAGTCTCAGGCAAGCGAATGAGGCGTTCGTCTTGCGCGGACGCAGCACCATCGAATAGCTTCCGGCCATGGGAAACCGTGAAGACCTGCTCGTCGGGGCCCGCCGCTGCCTAGAGGAGAAAGGGTGGGCGCGTACCACCGTCCGCGACATCACGGCCGCATCCGGCGGGGTCAGCATGGCTGCCATCGGCTACCACTTCGGCTCCCGCGAGGCACTGCTCAACGCCGCGCTCATCGACGCCATCGACGAATGGGGCACCCACACCGGCCGCACCCTGGCCACCTTCGGCGCGGAGGGAGCTACACCTGCCGAGCGGTACGAGGCGATGTGGGACAGGATCATCGAGTCCTTTTCCACGCACCGCACTCTGTGGCTCGCCTCGGTCGAGGCACTCGCCCAGGCTGAGCACTCCGAGGACCTGCGCCGCTACCTCGCCGGGGGCCAGGCCCAGGGACGGCGGGGCCTCGCGGCCATCCTCGGCGGCGTCGAGGAGGACGCAGTCGACGATGAAGCGGCGAGCACGCTGGGCGCCACCCAGATGGCTCTGCTCACCGGTCTGATGACGCAGTGGCTCACTGACCCCGATCGGGCCCCCACCGGCGCCGACATCGTCGCTGGTCTGCGCGCGTTGGTGCATATCGTCAGACCCGATCATCCCTGACGCTCCATCAGGCGCACGTGAATCGAGGTCGGCAGTGCCGGGAGCCCACTCGGCCGTCTCCTCAAGCACATGGCTGCCCGTGTCCCGCGACCCTACCCGCCGACGAGGACCGGTCGGCTGATCGCCGCGCTCGCCGACCAGCCGATCCCGAACCGACGGGAACGGGACAACGCGACCGTCGACGAGAACCACCCCGCGCGCCACCAGGCGGAAGCCTGAAGAGACGATGGCGTGCGGACTGCGCCCGCCAGAGCCCGGCGCACTTCAAGATCCATCGGGACCTCGGGCAGGCTCCTGGTAGGGGCCGGCCCGGAAGAGCGTGCTCCTGCGCAGACGTGGCCGGTCGTCCCGTCGGTGCGCGGTGTCGGAGCGCTCGTCCGGCGCTGAGCGTTCGGCGAGTTCCCGCAACGTCCGCAGTCGGGCAAGGACTTCGGGGCGGTTGCCGGCCCGTTTCATCCACGCGGGAAGCCGTGGGAACATCGCCGTCGCCGGCGAGGCGACACGCTGGCGCAGCACGGCGCTGACGTATGCGGTCAGCTCGTGCACGTGCTTCTCGTTGTACGCCCACAGAATGTGCCCGGCGCAGCGTGTCTGCAGCCACAACGGCTGCCGGAAGAACGGATCCTCCGTGCCGCCTGGTGTCACGCCGATGAGCGCGGCGCCCTCCGTCTCGGCTTCCCATGCGTCGGTATGACCGCATGCCGTACACACGAGGCGCCGTGGCATGAACAGCAGCTCCGCGACGAACCGGGGCGCCTCAAGATCCGGCCTGGGCACGACGAGAGCCCGGCTCCCGCACCGCGGGCACACCACCAGAATGCGATCCGTGAACTGCACCAGCCACTGCCCCGCATCGACGTGACGCGACGGACGGCTCGACTCGGGCTCCATGGCCAGCACGATGGCACACAGGCCACTGCCACGGCACCAGGGGCTCCCGCAGCACGGCAATCGCCGTCCTCGTCCGCCGGTCGGCGCTGAGCTGGCTGCATCACGCCGTGTTCCGTACTGGTACCGGCTGCTCCCCGGGCGCTGCTTCGCCGCGTCGAGCGCGCTCCTCACGGGCCCGGTACAGCGCCTGGGCATGAACGGTGCCGGCGGGACGGCGGCGTTCGGTCCACGCGTCCTCCGTGCCGTGCCTGTCGTCAAACGATGGCGAGCTCAAGCGGTCAGCGCATCACTGCTGTTCAGGAGGTCGGCGTAGGCCTCTGCCGGAGTGCGGTCAGTCCGCTCCGCGGTGACGGTCCGCCCGGTGCCGGCAGCTACAGCCGGGCGGCCTGACCAGCCGCCCGGCTGGAATGGGGGTCAGGCGTTCCAGATGCCGGTTGCCGCGGTCTCCCTGGCGTACTGGGAGAAGTCCTTGGGCTCGCGGCCGAGGGCTTCCTGGACTCCGTGAGCGAGCTGCCGGTGCGGTGCGGTGGGATCGGAGGCGAACACCTCGGCGAAACCGGGTTCGTCTCCGGGGTTCGTCTCCGGGATGAGCGCGGTGTAGGTGATCTGGCGTCCGGTGGCGGCGGACAGTTCCGCGGCGATGTCGGCGAAACTCATCAGGCGGGGCCCGGACAGCTCGTAGGTCTTGCCGTGGTGGCGGTCTTCGGTGAGGGCAGCGACCGCCACATCGGCGATGTCGTCGGCGTCGATGAAGCCCTCGGTCCAGTCACCGGCCGGCAGGGCGAGTTCGCCGGCGCGGATGGCGTCGAGGAAGAACGCCTCGCTGAAGTTCTGGTTGAACCAGCCCGCGCGCACCACGGTCCATTCCACACCGGCGGCCTTGACGTTCTCCTCGCTGGCCTGGGAAACGCTGTCCCCCCGGCCCGACAGCAGGACCAGACGCCGCGTCCCGCAGTCGGCCGCGGTCTGGGAAAGGGCACCGATCTGCTCGGCGTAATCCGGCTGGAACGGGTCGGGGTGGACGATGTAGACGCGGTCGGCCCCCTCCAGTGCGGGCTTCCAGGTCGCCGGGTCTTCCCAGGCGAACGGAGGGTGGCCGGAGCGGGAGCCGATACGGACCGGGCGGCCGAGGGCGGTGAGCCGGTCGACGACGCGGCGACCGGTCTTGCCGGTGCCCCCGATGACAAGGGTGAGCTGCGTGGATGCAGACATGGGCTTCTTCTCCCGATCGCTGGACTGGGCTGCCCACTCATTGCGAGTGGACGCCGTGAACTAACTATACGGCGTGAAGTTTCCGAACGGCAGACAGTCCGGTGACGCTGTAAAGTTGCGGGATGGCGACCATGGGGCGGCGCGAACGCCTGCGCACCGAGACGACGGCCGAGATCAAGAGTGTGGCGCTGGAGCTGATGGCCGCCGGCGGCCCGGGGGGCATCACCCTGCGGGCCATCGCCCGCCGGATGGGCATGACCCCCAATGCCCTCTACGGCTACTTCGCCACCCGCGACGACCTGGTCACCGCCCTCATCGATGACGTCTACACCTCGCTCGCCGACGCCGTCGACGTCCCCGTCCAGGCGGCCGACCTGGACACCGGTGGCCGGATCAGGGCCTGGGCCCACGCCCTGCGGACCTGGGCGCTGGCCAACCCCGAGGGCTTCCGTCTCATCTACGGCGACGCTGTGCCCGGATATCAGCCCCCCGAGGGAGGCGCCGCCCCGCAGGCCGAACTACGTTTCTGCACCGGCCTGCTCGTCCTGGCCGCCGCCGCCTGGCCCCATGCCGAGCACCTGTACGTCGACAGCGACTTCCACTGGTCCGATTTCGACCCCGGACTCCTCGACCAGGTTCGTCCGGCCTTCCCCGACCTCCCGCCCGCCGTCGTCGCCCTGACCCTGCGCATCTGGGGCCACCTGCACGGCCTGATCAGCCTGGAGGTCCACGGGCACCTCCACGCCCGCACCACCCGCCTGGACAAGCTCTACGACGACGACGTCACCCAGCTTCTGCGCTCTCTGAACCTTGAGCGGCACCCCGCGGCGAGCGGCGGTCCGGACGGCCGGTAGGCCGGCGCGACCAGGCCGTGGCAGCGTGGACCGGCTCAGTTCTTCTCACCGCCCACGGCCTGGTCCTGGAAATGCTCGCCGGACCTCTGCCCGGGATGTACGACCTCAGCGGCCCCGGCCACCTGCTGTTCGTCTTCTTCGCGGCGATGACGGAAGACCGAACGGGAGAACATCCGGGAGTCGACCCTCGAAGGACTCGGCGCGGGCTCGGGCAATACTGGGCAATCCGGGTGATGCCGATGGCCGGTCCGGCCGGGGCGCGGCGGGTGACGTGGTGAGGCCGCTCCGGGCAGACGTATGTTCGTGCTGGTTCCGGGAATCCTCCAGGCCCCGGACCGACCAGCCCGCGAGGGCTGGCGCTTCGTCACCTTCCTGCACCGCATGCGACGTGGGCTGAGGGTGATGCGGGTCCGTGCCCTGCCTCGTCGTCAGTGAATCCCGCAGAATCCCTCCGACTGGCCGAGTTCGCCCCTCCCGCGACCGAGTATCGGGGAACCCGGATCGGGTATCAGGACTCCTCCTCCTCGGCGGCGAGCGAGGCGGGCGTGGACGTCGATGACGATGCCGCCGGTCGTCGCTGCCTTCTCCCTCGCCTTGGCCCGGATCTGCGGCTGCCACCGCTGCTTGACCTCGGATTCCAGCCGGGCGGCGAGGTCGGTGCGGACCAGCTCTTGGTCGTCGTCGATGCCGGCGGTTCCGCATCCAAAGCGCTGGTCAAGGGCGTCGGGCGCGCGGGGAGGCCCGGCCGCGGCGGGGGTTCCGCGTCTCGCCCAGGCCGGTGACTGCGTGCGGTACGCACCGTCGGCAAGGCCGCCCTTCCCCATGGCCCCGTAATGCAGGAAAAGGGGAAGCCTCGGAGACTGGGAGCGGAGGTTCCCTGCCAGGCTGGACGAAGTGCTTGCCTGAGTGGATGCGGGATGTGCTGTGAACTGGACGTGGACGAGCGGCGTCGTGAGCGCCTTCGGGGCGAGAGGATGAACACCCCCGGAGCCCCGGAGCCCGGAGCGCCGGCGGACAGCGGCCCCGGGCCTCACTCCCCGGCGGAGCAGGCGGCGCTCCGCCGTGTAACGGAGCGGCTCAAGGCATCCTTCCCCGCCGTGGACTCCGACACCGTGGACGCCCTCGTGCGAACAGCCCACGAAGCACTGCGCCATGCGAAAGTCCGCGCCTACGTGCCCGTTCTGGTCGAGCGCAGGGCCAGAATCGCTCTTGCCGTCATCGCGGCGGAGACCAGGAGCAGCCGGAGCAGCGGAAGCCCGCAGCGGGCGGAGACGGATCCGGCGTGAACCACCGGGGCCCGTGTCAGCGGTCCGCTGACACGGGCCCGTTCGCCGGTGGGCTCAGGCTCTGGTCCGCAGAGCATCTGGCTGCCCGACGGCTGGGACCCCGCCTTCCGGCCCGCATGCTCTCGCCGCGCCCGATGCCGCGCCCGATGCCGCGCCTGGGCGTTGACGGCGTCACCCCGGCGTGCCGCGATGTCTGCGGAAACCGGATGGACAGCGTCATGTTCCGGCCGGTACGCGGCGTGCACGGCCCGGTGGTATGCCCACCGGGCCGTGCGGGACCATCAGCGGACAATCAGGAAATCTCCAGGCTCTGGTACTTTGCGGTCACCCTCATGGCCCCCCCTCCCCCGAGTTCCACCTTGGTCACCAAGGGGTTGACGTATCTGTACGCCCTCACTGGGGTGCCCTCAAAGTCGTTCACGCGGATGATGGCCCAGCTGGGGTGCTGTCCCCTTCCCGCGATCCAGTCGTCGACGGCGAAACTGCGAAATTCGCCGCGATTGAAGGCAACGGTCTTTGCGGCGGGGTCAATACTGACATCCCACGGGTGTTCGAGGCCGCCGGTGGACAGCTCCAAGTTGTAGGGGTAGACGGCCGCAGCCGTGGGGTTCGACTCCGGCTGTCCCTTGGCGTTGGCGTAGGTTCCTGTGCCCATCACGCTCATGAGGGCAAGGGCAAGGGCCAGGGCCGCGACCATGAGTACCGCCCGAGATCGGCGAATCGCCAATCCGGCCACACGATCAGACATACGTGATCTCCTTCACTGCACTCGGTGAAAGGCACGCCTCGAAGAGACCTGACGAGGCGTGACCGCCGGTCGGACCCCGACGGCTGGAAACCGCCGGGAACGGGAACCTCTTGCACCTGCCTGCGATCCCCAGGCCCACGATCCCCCTCGGGTAAGTCCACTCGCGTCGGTCATTACTGCCTACTCGGCCGGCAACACCGTTACCGAAACGCCCTCGCGGGACACAGCCGTGCGACGGGCCAACCGTCGCACGCTCCCGCCTTCCCGCAGGTCTCCCGCAGGAGGGCGGGCCACCACCGGTCACATCGGCGCGGACCTGCCGTTCGTCACGTGACAGTGCGGCCCAGGTAGGCGGCGAGACGGTCGAGCGGGCCGGCGTTGCCGGGGACCGACTGCGGCGGAGCGAAGGAACCGGCGGCAGTACGGGGCAGATCGCCGTAGATCTCGCGTACGACGGGGAGCGCCGTCTCAGCGACGTGCCCAACGATGTCGTCGGGGTGCCCGATGGCCTGGGCCAGGTCCCAGCCGTGGACCAGCATCTCGATCACCAACTGCTCGACGAGCCGTCGCCCGGGAGCTGGCCCGAAGCGCCGTTCGAGCATGCCCGGGCGTCTGAAGGCCGACCGTGTGGCCTGGGACGCGGTACGGAATGCCGCGACATGGTCATTCCCGAGATGGTCGGCGGTGAAGTCGCAACGGGGAGTTCCGTTGGCCAGGCCGGCCCACAGCAGGTTCTCCCAGACCAGGTGGTTGAGGAGGGTGTGAACGTCCCAGTCGGCGCAGGGTGTTGGCCGGTCGAACTGGCCCGGCTCCACCGCGGAGACGAGCCCGCCGACGGCGTCCAGGACTTCGTCACAGGCGTGGAGTACGCCGGTCGGTTCCCACACGTCCTGACCGACGTCGTACAACTCGGCGAGTTGCGAGGCTCGTGCACCGGGTTCAGGATGCGCCCGCAGTGCCGTCGTCAGCCATCGGCCGGCTGCCGCCATGCTGGGCCGCACGGGCTGGCCGTTGATCATGCACAGCAGCTGCCAGTACCGCTCCACGTGCGTGTCGGAGGCGACTTCTAGCTGCTCAAGGAGTAGGCCTCTGGCCTGTGTGTTGTCGACGAGATCCTTTCCGTCCGGAGCGGCCTGCGTGGGGATCCAGGTCGCCACGATGGCGGTGACGACGGGATCGGCTGCCGGCGAGTCCGGGGCAATCCCTTGCGCCGTCGCTGTCTCAACCCGCCGCAGCCAGTCTTCTGTCGCCTGCTCTGCATCCCGCAGCGCGCTGTCGTCGTGTTCGCCCGGGCGGTGTTCGGCGGCGTAGTGGGCCATACGGCGCACACTGGTGCGCAGAACCGGATTCCTGACGAGTTCGCCCAGTTCGATCCAGGCGTCGACCTGCTCGTCGGTGGGATCGGCTGGGAGGTCAGGGGTGGCCGCCAGCAGGCCCCGTCGGTAGGTGGGTACGTCCAGTTCGCCCAGGGTGTCGGTGACGAAGTCCTGGATGATGGCACGGCGTTCGGCGGCGGACATACGCGCCAGCTCGGTCATGGTGGTGAGCCCCTCGGCAGTGGTGTTGCGGCGGATGACGGAGCGCAGCACGGCCTGCTGTGTTCGCAGCGTTCGGATCTGCGTCTCCAGCGCGTCGATGTGCGTCACGGCCACCTCCGACAGGGTGCTCTCACGCTCCAGTACGTTCCGGATCGTCGCCAGCCCCAGGCCCAGCCCTCGCAGTGTCTGCGCAAGCTGCAGCCGGGCCAGTGCCTCGGTGCCGTACAGCCGGTAGCCGGCCGGAGTCCGACCTGCCGGGTGAACGACCCCGGCGTCCGACCAGTGCCGGATCAGCTTCACCGACAGTCCGGTCTTCCGGGCGACCTCCCCGATGCTCCACAGCGTGTTGTCACCGACGTGCATGCGCTCCACCCTTGGGTCTCCCATGGAGGGAGAGTCAACAGGCACCCGGCTTCCGCCGGCTTTCACCGCGGAGATTCCCACAGGGACGTTTCGGTGTACGCGGCTGGACACAAACAGTCGTACGCCGACACCCCAAGGAGCAGTTCACGATCGCCACCGAAATTCCCGAGGGCGTGGACTCCGACGACGCACCCTTCGACGACGCCTTCCACGACCGAGGTGTCAGCGAGCCGAGGCCCGGCGGGCGTACAAGACCGAACAGGGCCGTCACTGGTTCAAGCACAACCCGACCGGTGCGCACGCCCTTGCGGCAGCGACGAAGGCCGCCGACGAACGCTGTGCGCGCTCACGTGCAGGAAGGAGGCGATCTCGGAGGTCGTCGTCCTGCTGCTGCGACACAGGACGACGACGGCCTTCTGGGTCTCCTTGAGGGCCTGTTCGCATTCGAGGTAGTGGCCGAGCGCGCGCTGGCGTCGAGGAGCATCTGGACAAGGTCGGCCAGGTCGGTGGCGGCCGCGTCGGCGCCGACCGCGTCCTCGGTGTTGTCGATCCGCGGGTGGGCTTTGCGGTAGCGGGCGTCGGAGCAGTAGAGACGGGAACGTCCCGAACCGGGGTGCTGTGTGAGCGTATTGCTGCGTCCCGGACCGAGACCGGGGGGCCCAGAAGGGCCTGTTCCACGCCGAGGCCGTACCGCAGGGCCAAGCTGCGCCTTGATCTCCCGGACGGCGTCTACGAGGTGCTCGCCACCGCCTCCGACGACGCCCTCGCGATGCTCAGCAACACCGAGCCGCCCGTCAAGGTGTGGGACTGAGCCGCCGCCCCGCGCGAGACCGGCGTCGTCGAAGGACCCCGGCTGCTGAGCGCTCGGCAGGCTGTGCCGACTTACGGCTCTGCCGCAGGGCGGTGACGTGCCCTCGTTCGGCTGCGGTGCCGTCGTGGCTGGTCGCTACTCGGCCGCGCCTTCCGGATCACCGGCCTCGCACGTCCGCGCCGAGAACGAGCCCATGGCCGCCGTGCCCGCCGTACCGTTCGCAGGAGACCTTCCCGAGGGCGTGACGAGGGTGGACTGCCCCACCGATCTCGCGCTCCTGATGATCCGGATCCGGGAGTTCACCGACGTCGACGACAACGACTATGCGACCGTCGACGCCCTCCAGAAGAGACTCGACATCCGTCCGCTGTCTGCCTACGAAGACGCGGACTACGTGCCTCCGGCCAGCACGGTCAACCCCGACTACGACTACGACCCGTACGCCAGGAAGGCGAGCATCGCACTCGTCGATTTCTTCAACAGCTACAACCGGCTCACGGTGGACAATCCGGTGGAGGATGCCTATAAGCACCTCGCGGCCGGATTCGAGAAGTACGACATCGGTGCCGGCAAGACGTTCACCCTGGATGGTTTCGACGCCGATCTGACCGAAAGGCTCGAAGCGATCCCGCAGGACTTCGAGAGCGGATTCCCGCAGTACTTCGCGCAGTACTCGTACACGGAGGACGGCTGGATCACCGTCGACGGGGACGCCCTGGAGGCCGGAGGCGACTATCACGTCCGCAACACCTATTACTACTACCAGCCTCCGAGCGTGAATCCGCCCCAGGTGTTCAAGGGCTACGGCACGGTGACGGACTCCGAGGGCAACACGCTGGACGGCGGCAGCACCTACCGGGTGCGGTTCGAGAAGGACTCGATGTCTCCGTTCAAGACCGGGGGCTTCTGGTGCCTGATCGCGTACTGGGACACGCAGATGAACATCCCGGAGAACTCGATCGGCCGGTACAAACTGGATGAACTGTCGCTGTTGGAGGCCAACGAGGACGGCACCACGGACATCTGCCTCCCGTCGGACGCCCCCACCGGCACACCCGAGAACAACTGGCTGCCGACGGCGGGCGGCAGCTTCCTGTACGTCCTGCGTATCTATGCCCCGGACGACAGCGCGTTGTCGGGTGACTGGAAGCCGCCGCGCCTGGAGAAGATCGGCTGAGTCGTCCGCGCGAGGACCCTCCGAGGAGCGGGCGGCCGTAGTACCTGGGTACTACGGCCGCCGTCGCTTTTCGGTCCTCCCGTGCCGCTGATGCGGTCAGGACCGCTCCTAGCGTGGATTTCGGGCCAGGCGGAAAGGCCGGTCCTTCCCCTTCCACCCCCTTCACTCCATCCCTCTGGGAGTTTCCGTGGCCACGTTCCTTTACCGGCTTGGCCGGCTCGCTTTCCGGCGACGCCGACTGGTCACCTTGCTGTGGATCGTCGTAATGGCGGCCATCGGTGTCGGCGCCGCGGGCACGTCCGGCAGTTCCAACGACAGCTTCACCATTCCTGGCAGCCAGTCCCAGAAGGCGCTCGACCTTCTGGACAAGGAGTTCCCGCAGGCCTCGGCCTCCGGGGCGACCGTGCGGGTCGTCTTCGAGGCCCCGGTCGGGCGGAAGCTCACGTCCAGTGCGAAGACCGAGGTCGAGAGTCTCGTCGCCGACCTCAAGGAGGCCCCCCAGGTCGCGAGTGTCGTCGACCCGTACACCGGAGGAGCAGTCAGCAAGGACGGGACGATCGCGTACGCCTCGGTGACGTTCAAGGTCGCCCAGGCCGACGTCGGCGACGCGGCCAAAGACGCCCTGCACGACGTGGCCGCCAAGGGCGACAAGGCGGGCCTGTCGGTGAGTATGGGGGGCAACGCCGTCAAGGAGAAGGCGGGCGGCGGTGCCTCCGAGGCGATCGGGATCGTCGTCGCGGCGCTCGTCCTGGTGATCACGTTCGGTTCGCTGGCCGCAGCCGGGCTGCCGCTGCTGACCGCGCTGTTCGGAGTTGGCCTGGCGATGCTGTCGATCACCATCGCGACCGGCCTGTGGCACCTGAGCTCCTCCGCGCCCACCCTCGCCGTGATGCTGGGTCTGGCGGTCGCCATCGACTACGCGCTGTTCATCGTCTCCCGCTACCGCAGCGAACTCGCCGACGGTCACGACCATGAAGAGGCCGCCGGGCGGGCGCTGGGGACCGCCGGTTCCGCGGTGGTGTTCGCCGGTCTGACCGTCATCATCGCGCTGGCCGGGCTGAGCATCATCGGCATCCGGATGATGGCCGACATCGGTCTGTCCGCCGCGTTCGCGGTGGCGATCGCGGTCCTCATCGCGCTGACCCTGCTGCCCGCGATGCTCGGCTTCGCGGGGAAGCGGATCACCAAGGGCAACCTCAAGACCAAGCGCATGAGGAAGCTGGAGCGCGGCGAGGGCAAGGCGCTGGGTGTGCGCTGGGCGCGGTTCGTCACCCGTAACCCGGTGAAGATGCTCGCCGTCTCCGTGGTCGGCCTGCTGGCCCTGGCCGTTCCCGCGCTGTCGCTGGAGACGGCCATGCCCGACGACTCGACGGCTGCCCCCGGCAGCAGCGCGCGGATCGCCTACGACACCGTGCCCAAGGGGTTCGGGGACGGCTACAACGGGCCGC
Source organism: Streptomyces sp. NPDC059092 (assembly GCF_042756365.1). Taxonomy (NCBI): domain Bacteria; kingdom Bacillati; phylum Actinomycetota; class Actinomycetes; order Kitasatosporales; family Streptomycetaceae; genus Streptomyces; species Streptomyces sp. NPDC059092. The sequence goes on along the minus strand of NZ_JBHZEJ010000019.1, from coordinate 97,587 downwards.
TCACGGTGGTCGTCGACGCGGGAAGCGGCAGCGCCAAGAGCGCCGCCCAGGACGCCGTCACTCTGCTCGACAAGATGCCCGACGTCGCCTCGGTCGGCATCGCCGGCTACAACCAGTCCGGTGACGTCGCCCTGATCCGCGCCGTGCCGCAGAGCGCCCCGCGCAGCCAGGACACCATCGCTCTGGTCAACGACATCCGCGACCAGGGCGTCTCGTACACAAAGGACACCGGCGCCGAGATGATGGTGACCGGCACGACCGCCCTGAGCGTCGACGTCTCCGCGAAGCTCTCCTCCGCCCTCGTGCCCTACCTCTGCGTGGTGGTGGGTCTGGCGCTGATCCTTCTGCTGCTGGTCTTCCGTTCGCTGATGGTCCCGCTCAAGGCGGCGGGCGGCTTCCTGCTCGGCCTGTTCGCGACTCTCGGTGTCGTGGCCGCAGTCTTCCAGTGGGGCTGGTTCGCGGACGTGTTCGGCGTCGACCAGACCTCGCCGATCGTGAGCGTGCTGCCGATCTTCTTGGTCGGCGTGGTGTTCGGTCTCGCCATGGACTACGAGGTGTTCCTCGCCACCCGGATGCGGGAGGCGTACGTCCACGGGGCCGAGCCGAAGGAGGCGGTCGTCGCGGGCTTCCGGCACAGTGCCCGGGTGGTCACGGCCGCAGCGATCATCATGATCTCCGTGTTCGGCGGCTTCGTCCTGGACGACTCCGCGCTGATCCAGTCGATCGGTCTGGGCCTCGCCTCAGCCGTGCTCTTCGACGCCTTCGTCATCCGGATGACCCTGGTTCCGGCCGTGATGACGCTGCTCGGCCGCCGTGCCTGGACACTTCCCCGGTGGCTCGACGGCATGCTGCCCAACGTGGACGTGGAGGGCGAGAAGCTCCAGCACCTGCTGGACAAGCCGGGAGCGTCCGACGGCGAGGCCGGCGGGGAACACCGGCCGTTCTCGCCCGCCGCATCGGACCGGAGCTGACCGGACGGCCGTACGATCTCCACCAGAGGCCTCACCAGAGGCGGGAAATCCCTGGTCAGCCGTACGGCCGCAGCGGCCGAGCCCCCCAGTCCCCGCCCGCCGGTCCGCCCCCCAGGACCGGCGGGCGGTCCTCCTGCACCGTGGAGGTGTACGCAGTGACCGCACCAGCTCTGCCGATCCGACGGGCCGGTCCGTCGCCCCCGACACGCTGCTGAGTGTCTCCGAGCACCGGATGATCGTCGGTCTGCTGTCCCGGCTGACGTCGGTGAACCAGGCCGACCAGGCCCACCCGAGGGCGCGGCGCTGGGGGCTGCCGGTTCTCCTCACGGTGTTCGCCCTGCCGTCCCTGGCCAAGGCCTCCGGGGGCTCCGGACATGGGGTTCCCGTCGTGCTGGCGCTGCTGATCGGGTTCACCGTTCCATTGCTGTGGCGCGAACGCTGGCCTCTCCAGGTCTTCACCGTCATCGCAGCCGTCTCCGTCGCGGACATCGCCCTGGGGGTGATGGCAGGCTCCAACGCGGCCCGCCTGGTCGCCCTCTACAACGTGGCCCGCCTCGGTACTCCCGCCCAGCTGGGCTGCGCCCTCGCGGTCGGGCTTCCGGAGGCGGTCGCGACGGGACTGGCCGTCTCCGCCAACGGGCCGGCCTCGTACCTCACCCAGGTTCCCGCCATGGTCACCGTGATGGTGGCCGCCACGGTGGCGCTCACCGGACTGGGCCTGGCCATCCGGATGGCGCGTGCCTACATCGCCGCTCTGGAAGACCGCGCGGTGCACCTGGAGACCGAGCAGGACCAGCGGGCCCGCCTCGCCGTCGCCGGTGAACGCGCCCGGATCGCCCGGAAGATGCACGACATCCTCGGCCACACCCTGTCCGTGATGGTCGGTCTCGCCGACGGCGCCGCCGGAATTGCCGAGACCTCGCCCAGGCGCGGCGCCGACGCCCTGCGGATCATCGCCGGCAGCGGGCGCGGCGCTCTGGCCGAACTGCGCCGGCTACTCGCCGTCATCCGCGACGACGGCGAGAAACCGGACGCCACCCCGCTCGCCCCGCAGCCGGGCCTGGCCGCCCTCGACGCCCTGCTGGAGCGGGTCCGCGGCGCCGGCCCCGCCGTCACCCGGCACACCGAGGGCGACCTGGGCGGCCTCACACCAGGCGTCCAGCTCACCGTCTACCGCATCGTCCAGGAAGCCATGACCAACACCCTCAAATACGCCGCCCCCGACACCGCCGTGACCGTCTCCATCACGTCCGACGCCAACGCCGTACACCTCACCGTCGAGGACACCGGGCCGTCGGCCCAGCACCCGGAGCACGGCGGCGGCCGGGGGCCTGGTCGGCATGCGCGAACGCGCCGCCCTCTACGCGGGAGAGATCACCGCGGGTCCCAACGCGCAGGGTGGCTGGACCGTCCGGGCCCGCCTCACCGCCACCGCCCCCGCTCACTCGGAGAACCGACGGGCATGACCACCGTCCTCATCGTTGACGACCAGGCCCTGCAACGTCTCGGCTTCAGCATGCTCCTGGAACAGCACCCCGATCTGGCCCTGGTCGGCGAGGCCACCCACGGCGCCGAAGCGGTCCGCAAGACCGCCGAACTCCGTCCCGACGTCGTGCTCATGGACGTCCGCATGCCCGGCATGGACGGCATCGAGGCCACCCGCCACATCGTCCAGTCCGGCGGCCGCTCCCACGTCCTGGTCCTGACCACCTTCGACCTCGACGAACACGCCTACGCCGCTCCGCGCGCCGGAGCCAGCGGCTTCCTGCTCAAGGACGCGCTGCCCGACGAACTCGTCGCCGGCATCCGCGCGGTGGCCGCCGGGGACGCCGTCATCGCCCCCGCTCTGACCCGCAGACTCCTCGACTCCTTCAGCGACCGCCTGCACGGCCACACCCCCGAACAGGAAAGACGGCTCACCGCCCTCACCCAGCGCGAACGCGAGGTTCTCACCGCGATCGCCTCAGGCTGGAGCAACATCGAGATCGGCGAACGCCTCAACCTCGCCGAGTCCACCGTCAAGACCCACGTCAGCCACATCCTCGCCAAGATCGGCGCCCGCGACCGCGTCCAGGCCGTGACCTTCGCCTATGACACCGGACTGGTACGCCCGGCGTGATGGGCACTCGCAGATTTCTCTCAGGACCTCAGGTGAACGGGCGTGGCGTGACCACCGTCAGGTGGTCAACGGTGTTCTGTGGCGGCTGCGGACGAGTGCTCCGTGGCGTGATCTGCCCGAGCGGTATGGGCCGTGGCAGACCGTCTACGAGCGGTTCGCCCGCTGGGAGACGGACGGTACCTGGGCGAAGCGGCTGGAGCAGGTCCAGGTCCGCGATGACACGGTGGGCCGGGTGGAGTGGACCGTCTCGGTCCACTCCACCGTCAACCGGGCCCACCAGCACGACCGCCTTCTCCGGGGCCGTCACCATCTCGGCGAACGCCCCCGCCTGCCGGAACCGAGCCCGGCCGCGTACCGCGTCGCCGGCCTTCAGGCGGGTGACGCCGGCGCCGACCGCCTCGACGACTCCGGCGAAGTCGTGCCCCGTCGCCCGGGGAAAGGAGCGGCCGGTCATCAGCTTCACCTCGCCGTTGCGCATCTTCCAGTCCAGCGCGTTGGAAGCCGCCGCTCGGACGCGGACGAGAACCTCATCCGGACCCGGGCGTGGTGGCTCGAACTCAGCGAGCCGCATCACCTCCGGGCCGCCGTAGCGGTCGTATTGAAGGCGCTTCACGAGGCGTATTCGTTCGAGATCTCGGTGGCGTAGTTCTTCCAGAGCGGTTGCATGGTCTCGGCGTTGACCGGCTGCCCGGAATCGATCATGGCCTTGAAGTCGCGGAAGTACTGCACATACAGGTCCGGCGTGAAGGTGTTCAGCATGACCGCGTTCTCGTCGCCGACGTTGGCGAACGTGTGCGGCGCCCCGGTCGGCACGATGACCCAGGTGCCCGGCCCGGCGTCGTATTGGTCCTCGCCGACGGTGAACCGGAAAGTTCCCGCCAGCACGTAGAAGCCCTCGTCATGCTGGGCGTGGCGATGCTGCAACGGGCTCGGGGTGCCCGGCGGAATGGTGACCTCGGCGAACCCCAGCCGGTGGTCGGTGTGCTCGCCGTTCTCCAGGATGCGGATCTGCTGCGCCCCGCTGCCGAGGATCTCGCCCTCACCGGGGCGGACGATGTTTACCTTCGCCACGACTTCTCCTATTGCTATTGCCTGCCTTGGTCACCACCATCCTTGTCCGGGCCGGCTGTGCGCGTCTTGGTCGTCTGTGCACGGTTGCTGGTTACCAGTGCACGGGCGTTGTAGCCGTACGTCGCCTTGAAGAGCTTGCTGAAATGGGTGGGATCGGAGAATCCCCACCGGGCGGCCACGGCGGTGACCGTACGTCCGCTTCCGGTCAGCTCGGCCCGGCAGCGCTCCAGGCGGCGACGGCGGATCAGGGCCGCGACGGTGAGCGGCTGGTCCTCGAACAGCTTGTGCAGCCGGCGTACGGATATGTTGTGGGCGGCGGCGATGCCGGGCGGGGACAGATCGGGATCGGCCAGCCGGGTCTCGATGTAGCCGGCGATCCGGCTCCGCAGCCACTCGTCCGGGGCCGGTTGTTCATCGCCGAGCCGGGCCTCCAATGCGACCGCGATCAGCTCGACGACGGCCGCCGCCGACCGCAGCGCCTCCGCCTCGCGGAACTCGGTCGCCGACCACGCCGACTCCCGGGCCAGCACGGAGACGAGAGCGCCCGGGCCGTGGCTGCCGTCGATGCGTACGCCGATGAGCCGGTCGATCTGCGCGGGCCGGATCCGAAGCTCCCGGCGCGGAACCAGGATGGTGACGTGCGCCGCGGCGGTGCTCTCGAACCGGAGCGTACGCGTGGGATCGAGCAGTACCAGGTCGGTCGGCCCGAGTTCGGCGTCGCCGCGCCCTTGCTCGATCCGCGTCCGGCCCCGGGTCATCACCTTGACCGCCAGGTTCTCGCCGTCGGAGGCGTCGCGCTCCCGCCCGATGCAGGCGCTCTCGGGCGTGTCGAGGGAGACCAGCCGCAGCGGCCCGAGGTCACGGGTGGCGATCCCGCCCCGGAAGCCGGCCCCGGCCAGCTTGTTGACCAGCGGCGGAAACCCGCTGGCGGCCAGCTCGTCCTGGAACGACTCAAGGTTGCCGATCACCGGTCAATGATAACGGCGACACTTCTGCTCGGGCACGTGTTCGGCGGAAGGTTACAGCGGCGCCGGCCCGCATCTGCTCCACCAGGCTCTGCCGGCACCTTCCGGTACGAAGGCAGCTCATCTGCCGCCGGGTACCCCTTCAGTTCCTTCAGCGCCCAGGCGCGCAGTTCCTCATGGTGGGCGTAGCCAGCCAGCATGAGGCACTGCCGGAGGGCAGAGGCGAGAGAGGCAGTGTCGTCCAGGACGGCGCGCTCAAGCTGCTCCAGGCCCCGAACGTCGGAGGTCGTCACGGAGTCCAGTCTGCCCTGCCTCACTGACAACCCCGGTCGCCTTCGTCGTTCCGCGCCCCGGGGATGGTTGACCTCAGCAAGGCCCGTGGTGTCCGAGGCGGGTCAGATCTCTCCAGCACACGATCTGTTATCCCTGCACCGGGCGGCCGACGGTCCACAGGTCGCCGGGGGCGCGAATGAACGCGCGGTGGGTGAGCATTTCGTGCTTCAACTGCGCGGCGGAGATCGTGTGGCCGCGTCGGGCGAGCGCGTCACGCAGTTCGCCGGGCGTCGGGGGTCGGCCGCAGCGTGCGAGGTAGCGGGCGGCCAGCTGCTCGCTGGTCGGGTAGGCCGGGGGCTCTACCACCAGAAGCGAGTCATTGAGCGTCTGGTGCTCGGTCATCCCGGCTTCAGCCAATTCCAGCAACGGCCTTGCCGCATCCCCCATCCGCGAGAGAGTCCGCCGCCAGTTGTCGCGGGTCAGGTAGCCACGGTGGTAGCACCACCACAGCAGTCCGCCCACGGCGGCCGATGCGGCAAGCGGGTTGCGTGCGGCGAGGCCCGCCAGGCGGTGGGCGCCCGCGCCGAGCAGTCGGAGTGCCAGCTCGATGAGTACCAGCGCGTTCGCGGCGGTGGCCTCCAGGCCGGCCAGGCGCAGCACGCTCTGGGCGACGGGGATCCACTCGATGACAGCGAATCCGAAGCGCTCGAAGACACTGTCTTGGGAGACGATGACGCACGGTCCAAGGAACTCTGCGAGCGCCATCGTGGGTGCGTCGTCCGGGTCGCCCCGGTACTTCAGCGGCACCTCCCGGTCGACCCGCAGGATGTGACGGGTCCGCCAGGACAGGTGATCACGGATCTCCAGGTCGACCACCCGAAGGGCGGGCCAGATCTGCTGATCGAGTACGCGGCGTGCCTGACGCTCCGCCACCTTGAACTGGTCGGCCATCTTGGCCAGGTGTTCGTCGACTTCGCCGGGGACATGCGCGGCGATATACGGGGTAGCGCGGCCGGTGCTGGCCAGCGCGGTGACCCGGCCTGCCGACGGCCGTGCTTGGCCAGAGAGCAGGCTTCGACCAGCAACGCATTGGTGTCGAGGACAGGAAGCAGCGTCGGCCGGTCCAGCACCATGGGGTTGAACGCCGATCGGGAAGGGACCAGCAGCGGCGGTGCCAGATCGGCACGGTCAAGCGTCATGGACCAAGTGTCGTCACCGCCACTGACATACGTGCAGGATTTCCGGTCCGGCACCGGCCCGCTCCGGCAATCAAGCTCGCAACCGCATACGGGAGCAGGCCTGGTCTGACCTCGAGGCCGGACCCACTCGCCTATCGGTGGTTTGTTGACGGCGGGTCATGGCCGCAGTAGGCCGGTAGCAGAGGAACGTCGCCTCGCTGCCTGGGAGCTGTGATGACTCGCCGTGTACCGTGTCCGCCCGCTCCGGGCCCGCTGGAAGCCTACGCCGCACGCTTCGATGACCTGTTCTCCACCCTGGCACAGCGCCGTGGCTTTCGGGAGTATCTCGCTGGTCTGCTGCTGCCGCGGGACCGCAACAAGACGCTGACCTGCCTGGCCGGCACCGAACCCGTCGTCGGTGCCCAGCACCCCTCGGTGCAGCGGCTGCAGTTCTTCCTGTCCGAGTCGACGTGGGACCATGAGCAGGTCAACGCTCGCCGGGTCGAACTGCTGCTGGCCGACCCCGCGACTGCGCCGCACCCGGGCGGGGTGCTGGTGATCGACGACTCGGGGGACCGCAAGGACAGCAAGGCGACCGCGCACATCGGACGGCAGTGGCTGGGCCGACTGGGCAAGACCGACAACGGCATCGTGACGGTGACCACCTGCTGGGCCGACGAGAACCTCTACTACCCGCTGCACGCCGTGCCCTACAGTCCCGCCCATCACTTCCCCCAGGGCAAGAGTGACCCCGGCTTCCGCAAGAAGCTTCAGATCGCCGCCGGACTCGCCCGCACCGCGAAGGCTGCCGGGGTGGCCTTCCGAGCCGTGGCCGCCGACTGCGCCTACGGCGACCAGGACGGCTTCCGCAGGCAACTCCACGCGGCGGGGCTGCCGTTCGTCATGGCCCTCAAACCGAGCCACGGCACCTGGGCCTACGGCAAGGACGCCTACACCCCCGCCGACGCCGCCCACGCCCTGACCTGGACCGACCCCGAAAATCCAGGCGACTGGACCGCCGTCGAACGCACCTTCCGCGACGGGCGCACCGAGACCTGGTGGGCCGCCGACGCCCGCCTCGGCTGGTGGGGACCCGACGGAAACGTCCGCCTGGTCGTCGCGACGACCGACCCTGCCACACTGCCCGCGCAGGCCACCTGGTACCTGGCCACCGACCTGCCCCGCCCCGGCGGCCCCCGCGAGGCCGACAGCCCCGAACCCGCCGCCGACCTGCACGAAGTCGTCCGGATCTACGGTATCCGCCACTGGATCGAGCAGAGCTACAAGCAGGTCAAGGACGAACTCGGGTGGGCCGACTTCCAGGTCCGCTCCGACATCGCGATCCGCCGCCACCAGACCCTGGTCACCTGCGCGTTCTCGTTCTGCTGGGACACCTGGTTCGCCCGACTTCCAAACCGTGAGCCCGCTGTCGTCCCAGCGGTCCCGCCGGCTGCCACGCCGGCGGGACCGGCTGAGAGGGGGCCCAAGCGGACCCCACCAGCCCCCTCCGACCAGCTGGCCCGAGGCGATCCGCGCTGTCCGGGCTTGGCTCGACCCCTGGACCACCCTCCAACGCTGCTGGCGAGCCTGGACCAACGCACCCCCGCCACCCGAACTCCAAGCCCTGATCAACGCCGTCGGCGCAGGCCACCCACTTGATCTCTACTCCCCGGTATAACAAACCACCGCTATCCGCCTACTCCCCCGCCGTGCTGCCCACGAACAACCGACCGCGGCTGAGCCCACCGGCGGGCGCCCTTGCTTCTCGCCGTAGTCGGCCACAGACGCGATCCGCCAGACCAACTCCTGACCAGCACAAACCTAAGGGTTGCCCCGTAACGATCTTGGAGTTGGTGGAGCCGGAGTCGGTCGCCGCGCTGCCCCTGTGCTTATCCGGCGAGAGCGAGGTTGTGCAGTCGGGCGATGCCGAGCATCGCGTGATGGACTCCGTCGCCTTTGAGTCGGCAGTCGCGCAGGATCTTCCAACCCTTCATGCGGGCGAAGGTGTGCTCGACGCGGGCCCGGACCTGCTTGTGGGAGTGGTTGTGTTCCTCTTTCCAAGCCGGAAGTTCCTCGCCTTTGCGTCGGCGGTGTGGGATGACCAGTCCGGGGCCTTGGTAGCCGCCGTCGGCGATGGTCATCGTTTTGCCGACGGCGGCCTTGGCTCCGGATTCTTCCCAGCCGCGGGAGTCGTGCCGGTTGCCGGGCAGGGGCCGGCCGACCATGACGACCAGGCGGGTGTCGGCGTCGATGACCACCTGATGGGCTGTGGAGTAGCGGTAGTTCTTCGACTGCTCGGCCACCGCATGGTCGCGAGTGGGCACCAGGGTGCCATCCACGATCAGCACGCTGTCTTTGCGGAACCGCTGGCGTGGCTGCAGCGCGAGCAACGGCCCAAGGTGGCCGATGATCCGGTCCGCCGCGGACTTCGAGATGCCGAACAGCGGTGCAATCAGGCGCATCGTCAAGTTTGTGCGCCAGTAAGCCGTGACAAGCAGAATGCGATCCTCAAGTGGGAGCCCCCAAGGCCGCCCACGCTGAAGCTCGGCAGCGGTCTCGCGCCGCACGGCGGTCACCAGCTTGCCGAAGCAGCGCGGGCTCAGCCCGGTGAAGGGACCTATCCAGGACGGCACCGACGCCGTGATCACTGCAGTCACACCAAGATCGTTCCATCTGAGGCCGGCCGGGATGTGCATGGATCAAATACGGAGCCCGAGGTGCCGGTCCAGCTGACTGCGCAGACGAGCAGAAGCCCCACGCAGAGTCCCGAGTTCTCTCACTTCCGCCGCCGGAAGTTCTGTCCGACCTGCGAGCGCGAGCACAGCGGCATAGGGTCGTTCGCCTTCGGCGAGCTTCGCCGCCACGGTGTCACGGACGGCTCGCAGCACTGCGTGGTCGGCACTCGGATGCTCCGCCAGCAGGCGAAGGAGCCTGTTGTCGTTCCACGCACTGTCATGGGCCGTGCTCAGTTCCAGCAGCGTGCCGGGCGCCGTTGAGGGATTGGCGGCCAGCGCCTGCCAGACGAAGGGGTATGGACAACGCGAGAGTCGATGCAGGACGGCGGTGTCGTTCTCAGCATGCGCCAGTTCGAGGTAGTCGGCAGGGGTGTGCACGGGCATGGCCCCTCAGGATCGTCGGGGCAATCATCCTGCCATCAGGGCTCGGTCGCCCGTGTGCGGGGCTCTGACCGTAACCGGTCGAAGATCGCTTACGGGACAACCCTTAGCTACCCGGACCACGCAGCAATAAAAGAATCCAGAGCCGATCACTACATTCCGAAACGATCACTAAACCTGCACCTCAGCGCTTCTCTAGATCCCAAAGCTCCCCGGAAACCCAGCTCAGAGCCGCACCGCGCTACAGCGCACAATCCCGAAACGATCACTAGATCTCCAGGTCAGCGCATCATCCATCTGGTGATCGTTAGCAGATTTGTCACTCGGAAACACCTCGGTGCTCGCTGCGTACGCAGCGAGACACGGCAGGTTCTCACGGACGTCCCACCCATGCCTGGTGGGCGGGAGCGACGCGCAGCTGCTCGCGGAGGCGGCCGCGCAGCACTCCGACGCGGGTGCGGCCCTCCAGGACCTGCAGTCCGCTGTCCGCCGGGTCCAGGAGGCGCCGGTCGAGGAGGAGCGGTGGGCGCAGCCACGTCCCGTGGTCCTCCCAGTGCCGGCCGACTTCCGGGGGCCGCACCTTGACCCAGTACACCGGTTCGGCGGCGTAGCTCTCGATGCAGCCGGCGTCGGACGCTCCGGTCGGCATCTGCTCGAAGTCCGCGGCCGGGATCGTTTCGAGCCGCCAGATGATCTGGCGTAGGTCGATGCCGCCGTAGTCGCGCGTGAAGCCGGCATTCACCGTGATCGAAGAGGAACTGCTCCAGGACGTCGTCTGGCCACTGAAGTGGGGGCAGCGCAGGAGCGACGCGGAAACGGTCGAAGTTGAGGCCGCCGCCTTCACGGCGTGCCATCAGAGGGCTGAGGTCGGTGAGCTTCACGTCGCCATGTGTACAGCAGTTTTCCGGCGGCGTTCCCGCCGCGCCAGCTCACTGCTGACAAGCTCCAGGCGCTCGCCGCCCTCGAACTGGAATGGGCGGCATGACCCGAGCAACACGATAGAGACGCGTTTGGAACCAAGTGCCCGGAGACCTGCTTGCAGTCTCAACGGGCAACATCGCGGGGCTGCTGTCACTCGTGCGTGTGATACCTCCCTGACGCCCGGTCCGAGAAAATTGGCCCTCTCGCCCTGCCTCCGGAAGAGGGTTACATGATCCATGCACATACCGTGAAGCGGCGTCTGTCCCGAGCCTCTGTCGCCTTGTGCTGCGCCTGCGCTCTCGGCGTCATGCAGGCCGCACAGGCCCACGCTGCCAGCCGGACGGTGAACTTCAACTACAGCCACCTCTGGCTGACACCCGAGTTCAAGACCGGCGGTGACGCTGTTCACTTCACCGTCAAGAACTGCAACTATCCCAAGCGGGACATGACCGTGCTGCTACGGGCAACCGACGGAATCAACACCGACATCGGCACCAAGACGATCAAGTGCCGTGCGGGTGAGAAGGCCGTTATTGGTAGGGGGCTCAAGCCGGGGACGTTCGAACTTGAACTCGGGAAGCTCGACGACGGCAAGTACTTCAAGGGAACGGGCACCATTTCGTTCACGGCCCCCAAGTAGCCGCCTGCCGCCCACGGCCCGTGCAGCCGATCACGTAGGTGGGCAGCGCACCCGACGGCTAGTGAGCGGGGGTGGGACCGGCGACCCCGGGGCGCACGAGCGGCCCGGGGTCGTTCGCTGTCCGGGGCCAGCGGCACCGCTCCCAGGGTCTACACGCACTCCAGTTTGATGCTGTGGGCCCGGAGGTGGCGGCATCGAACTGGTGTGCGCATAGGCCCTGGGATCTTGGCCACGCCCCTCGGGCTACGTGGCGGCCGGGAGGGGTTCGATGAGGCGGTCCAGCCGCGTGTAGAGGGCCCGTGCGAGGCGGGCGCGGTTCTGGACGCACTGAGCGGTGCCCTTGAGCGGTACGGACAGGCCGCCGTCGGCTTCGCGGAGGACGACTTCGGCGAGGGCGCCGCGGCCGTCGCTCTTGGGCAGGGCGGCGGCGTGGCGCCGGACATCGGCGGCCACCGCGCGGGCGTGCCCGGTGAGTTGGAGGGCGATCTGCTCGTAGTCGCGGGGTTCGAGGTGCGGGTCCGTCCACGCGAGCACGGCGGTGACGAGTGCTTCGTACGGGGCGCGGTCCAGGGGGAGTTCGGCCTCGATCAGCCCGAAGGGATCGTAGAGCACGACGTGCGTGTCGCTCATCGGGTGCCCGCCGCATCGTCGTCCTGGTCGTGATCGCCGGTGCTGGCGTCCGGGGCCTGGCCGGCGAGGAAGCGGGCGTAGCCGCGGTCTGCGCGGGCGATCAGCGCCGGGGAAGGCCGGCCGAAGTCGGGCGGCTGAAGGCCGGGGCCTTCCGGTTGGGGGCCGGCGGGTGTGGGTGCGCTCATGGGCACCGCCTCCGTTACTGGGGTGCGTCGGTGTCGTTCGACGCTACGGAGGCCGCTGGTCGTTCCTCAACGAGATTGCGGGTAATTGCGGAACTTCACCCCAGGGCGTCGATCGCGGCCTCGATGAGGGCGCGGGCGTCGTCGCCGTACACGGCCATCTCCGCGAGGCCGGCGAACGCCTTCGCGTAGTCGGCGAGCTCGCGCGGCTGCGTCACCTTGATCTCCGCCGTCAGCGTCTCCACCACGGCCGTGGTGTCGTCGTGGACGTAGAACGCTTCCAGCGGCCACACGGTGCGTTGCGCGGTGAACGGGATGATCCCCAGCGAGAGGGACGCGAGCGGCATCACGGTCAGGAGGTGGCGCAGCTGCCCGCGCATGGCGTCGGGGTGGGCGGTGCGGAAGCGCAGGACGGATTCCTCCATGAGGACGACGTAGCGGTGGCCGCCTTCATAGAGGAACCGGGAGCGGGCGACCCGGGCGGCGACCGCTTCGGTGACGTCGTCGGGGGTGCCCTGGAAGCGGGTGATCTGGTTCATGAGCGCGGTCGCGAACGCCGGGGTCTGGAGGAAGCCGGGCGGCATGTTGGAGAGGTAGACGCGGCAGATCCGGGTCTGCTGGTGAAGGGTGTACCAGTCCTGTTGGACCTGGCGCATGCCGTTGCGGTGCAGGCGGCGCCACTCCATGTACATCGAGTCGACGGCGCGGGCGGTGGCGATGAGGTCGTCGGCCTGATCGTCGGCGTCGCACGCCTCGCACCAGGTGCGGATGTCGGAGTCCGAGGGCAGGGCGTCGCCCTTTTGGATTCGGGTGGTCTTGGCGGGATGCCAGCCGCACCGGGCCGAGAGTTCCTTCCCGGTGAGGCCGGCATCCTTGCGCAGGTGCGTGAGCCGCACGGCGAGCGCCTCGCGGGCCGACTGGGCGCTGGACGAGGGAGAGGTGGTCGTCATGAGGTGGCGGCCCTTGGGTGTGCGTGGGTCAGATGCGGTAGTCGGCGTGCGGGGTGGCCAGGTCCCACACCGAGCGGAACGCCTCGGCACACAGCTTGATGGCCTGCGGGTCCTCGGTGTGGTCGGGCTCCAGGGCTTGGCCGTCACCGGAGAAGACGTTGAAGCGTACGACCTGGTCGTCGATGAGCCAGAAGTCGTTGCCCGGAAGCGTGAGCGTGGAAGCGTGGCGGCGGCCAAGCCAGCGGACGTCCTCTCCGGCGCGGAGGTTGGCGTCGGTGATGGCGTGCTCGAAGCGGATGTAGTCGGTGACGGGCTCGCAGACGATCCGGGCCCGCAGGACTTTCACCCCGCGGGCAACGGTTCGCTCCACCAGCGGCAGCCAGCTGCTCCAGTACTCCGAGTCGTCCGCGGGTACGCTCCCGTCCCGCAGGAACGCGTCGTAGACCTCCCGCTCCTCCCCCACGGCGTAGACGTCCCGCAGCTCCAGGTGCAGGGCGTGCTGCCGGGCGGAGTCGAGCAGGTCCTCAAAGCTGAGGGCCGGCGGCTTCTGCGGCATCACACGCCTTCCTGATCTGGTCCACCATCCGGACCGGGATACGGATGACCGCCTCGTCATCCGCCGGCGGACTGTCCTGACTGCAGGCAGTCTGGGTCATCGCGTCGGCGGCCTTGCCCTGGAGAACGAGTTCCGGCCCCTGAGCGGCGTCGGTGTCCACCCACACCGCGGGGCAGTTCCCTCCGCCCGAGTTCGGGTCCGTACCGAAGAAAAGTAACGCCATGATCGCCTCCGGAGAAAGCCAGTTGCGTGTAGTTGCGCACCGACCGTCCCGCAGGCGGGTGACGGCGTCAAGGGCCTCTCTCCTGTGCCGGTCGGCGGTGGCTGTGACGACATCTGGTCCGTCCGGGTGAGCAAGCGCCGCGACTGCGGTGTCCGGGGGTGCGGTGCCTCTACCGTGCGGCCATGGAACACACCCCGATGCCCGCGCCGGTGCGCCGCGCACATCCGACCCACTGCCCTACTTGAAGCCCTCTCAATGGAGTTGCAGGCTGGTCTCAATCCTTGCAGCCTCGCAGGTCAAAGCGCTTTTTGGCCGGTCAGATCTCACCTGATCGCATTCTCACTCATTGCAGCATCGCAGCTCAGAGATCTGCTAGAAGTCCATCAGGCCGCAATACAACTGAGACGACATAGCCGCCCCCTGGAGCGGATGACGTCCGAGCACCACGTCGCGTCGTCGGCGAAGACGTCGAGGGCGGCGCGGGCGAGCGTACGGCCGCCGGGCAGCGTCCCGGCCTTCGACAGGGCGAGGAAGGCCGCGTGGTACGCCTCTGCGTCGGAGTCCCCCGATTGCCTGTCGAACCCAGCCCGGTTCAGGGCTGCGTCAGCGGCGTCTGAGCAGGCGTCATACGTCCGCTGGACCCGCTTGTTGTCGGTGTAGTAGAAGAGCTCCTCAATCTCCTCTCCTGCGGAGAACCAGGTGCTCGCCTCTGTGGTCACGGCGTCGACGGCCAGGAGGTGGTCGGCGGCCTGGATCAGGCCCGCCGCCCGCAGTTCGCGGGCAAGGCGGAGCCAGCTGTCCTTGGAGGACGACCTTCACCCGGGATCGCCTGCTGCGTGGGAGCTGACGGCGGGGGGCTGTACGCGCCTAGTGGCTGACCACGACCTTGCCGAAACGTGAGCCGTGCGCGAAGTGCTCGAATGCTTGTAGGGCCTCGGAGAAGGGGAAGACTCGATCGATCACGGGGCGGACGCGGTGTTGGGCTATGACGCGGTTCATCTCCTCCAGGTCGCTACGGCTTCCGACGCCGATCGCGCGGAGTGTGGCGAAGCGGAGGGAGAGAGGCATCAGGTCCATGCCCTGCCCGGCGCCGCCGAGGTGGCCGACCAGGGAGATGGTGCCGTGCAGGGCGAGGGCCTCCACGGACTGGGAGATGGTGGCGGCACCGCCGACTTCGACGACGATGTCGACGCCACGGTCGTCGGTGAGCTTGCGGACGACGGAGCCCCAGTCAGGGGTCTCGGCGTAGTTGACGACGTCGGAGGCGCCGAGTTCGCGCAGGCGCTCGGCCTTGGCCTCGCTGGAGGTGGTGGCGATGACTCGAGCGCCGACGGTGCGGGCGAACTGCAACGCGAACAGCGACACGCCGCCGCTGCCCTGCACCAGCACAGTGTCGCCAGGCCCGACGCCGGCCACGGCGGACCAGCCGGTCAAGGCCGCGCACGGCAGCGTCGCCGCCTCCTCGAAGCTGAGGTGCTCGGGCATCGAGACCAGGACGTTCTCGTCGACGACGGCGTAGCCGCTGAGCCAACCGTCGATGTCGGTGCCGTACATCTGGCCCAACTTTCGCAACAGGCCACCGTACCATGTCGGGTTGAACGAGTTGACCACGCGGTCACCGACCCGGAACCGGGTGGTGTCCGGCCCAACAGCCTCGATCACGCCGGCGGCGTCGGAGAGCTGGATCAGGTTCGGCAGTGGCGGGAACGGGTAGAGGCCGCTGGCGATCACCATGTCACGGCTGTTCAGGGAGGTGGCCTTGACGCGGATCAGGACTTGGCCACGTCCGGGCGTGGGCGTGGGGCCCTCTACCAGTTCGAGGACGCGGTCGGCATTCAATCGGTATGACTGCATGATCTTGACACTAAAATGCCCGGGCTGGACGACCAGTATCCTGGAGTCCAAAGTTTACAACCGATCGTCCAGGGCCGAGGAGTCATGGATCTCGTCGACACCGTGCTCACCACGATGAGCATCAGGCCCTCCCGGTACGCCCGGCTCAACCTCGGCGCACCGTGGGGCATCTCCGTGCGGTCGCGCGACTCCGCCCGGCTGCTGCTGGTCACGGAGGGCTCCTGCTGGCTCGGCACGAAGTCGCTCGACGAACCGCAACTGCTCGTCGCCGGCGACTGCTGCCTGGTTCAGAGCAACGTCGAGTTCACGCTCCAGGACGCGCCTGGCCGCGCCCTCGTAGACTGCGAGTCGCTGTCCGAGGGCCACGGCGGCGATGGGGAGCGGACGGTGATCCTCTCCGGCCGGTTCTCCTTCGACATCGCCGCCGCGGGACCGCTCTTCGACGCTTTGCCGCCGTTGCTGCGCATCGATCTTGGCAACGCCGCCGGCCGGTCGCTTCGTGCCACCTTCGACCTGCTCGACGCCGAGGCATCCGAGGGCGGCGTCGGCTCCGCACTGATCGCCAGCCGACTCGCCGATGTGCTTTTCGTGCAGGCGATGCGAGCCTGCTGCGCCTCCATCGGCAGCGGCGGCGGCGTCGGCTGGCTCGCCGCGCTCCGCGACCCTCAGCTCTCCGCCGCCATGAACGCCATGCACGGCGACCTCACGCAGGCGTGGACCGTCGCCGAACTCGCCCGTACCGCCGGCATGTCCCGCTCCGCCTTCGCCGCCGCATTCCACGCCAAGGCCGGGGAGACGCCGCTGAGCTACCTCACCTCGTGGCGGCTCTACCGGGCCAAGTCCCTGCTCCGCGACACCCCGTTGAGCGTCCAGGAGATCGCCGTGCGGGTCGGCTACGAGACCGGCACCGCCCTCAGCCGCGTCTTCACCCGCCGTGAAGGCGTCTCTCCTGGCGCCTGGCGCAAAAATCGACGGCGCCCGCAGGCCGCTTGATCCAGGATCGGCCGTATGGCAGACGAAGGCTCCACCCATCCCCCGCCCGCCGCCTTCTACGACGTGCACGAGGGCGACCGGTTCGACCTCGACCCGTACATCGCCGTCGCCGCCGGACTGAACGCCCGGACCGTAGTGACCATCGGTTGCGACATCGGGGTTGGCCCCGAAGCTCGCCGTCCTCGGCCTGTCCGTCGTCGGCCTCGACCCGATCAGGCTCCCTCGGCGTCGCCCAGAGCCAAGCCCGGCTCCGACCGTGTCCACTCATCACGCGACTGCACGGTGACTAGTCGTCTGGCAGCATAGCGGGTCGCTCCTGCGGGACGAACCCGACGCTGACCAGCCGTGGTCGGGGCCATGGCACGGTTCCACTGGTTGGGGCGACCACGCCGCGAAATCCGGGTTATCCACAGGCCCGAACGCGATCGGCCGTTCCTTCGTACGCTGCTGCCCGAATCGATCACACGGGGGTGTGCGGAATGCGGTACGGCGTGGTGGTGGAGGAGCTCGCGGTGAAGGTCATGACGCAGCTGCCGGACGACCGGGCCCGGCGGGAGGTGATGGCGCTCGTGGAGGTCGCGCGGATTGATCCGCGGGCCTGGCCCGATGTCCGTGACCCGGGCTCCATGGAGGAGATCCGGGAGGCGTTCGGACGGCGCTGCTGGACCCAGTACCTGCCGCACGCCGGGGCGATCGAGGTCCGTGACATCGGATGGGCGGGCTGATTCGTCATCGGCGTCGGAGTTCCTCGGACCAATGCCGGAGCTGGTCTTCGAGGGTGAGGTTGTCGCCGCGGGCCACGGTCTGGAGCAGCTGGGCGCACACGGTCGCTTCGGCGGCGAGGCCGGTCGGGCTGCCCAGGACGGGGAAGGCGTCGCGGACGCGGGCGGCGACGTTCTCCTGGAGCGGTGAGTAGGCGCAGTGCGCGCCGTGGCCCTCGTCATCCCGCCGGACGGTGCGGCGACTTC
Organism: Streptomyces sp. NPDC059092; assembly: GCF_042756365.1. NCBI lineage: Bacteria > Bacillati > Actinomycetota > Actinomycetes > Kitasatosporales > Streptomycetaceae > Streptomyces > Streptomyces sp. NPDC059092. The sequence continues at coordinate 79,977 of NZ_JBHZEJ010000019.1, read as the reverse complement.
GGGAGCCGTCCCGCTGTGCGGCCTGGCGGCTCCCAGCCGCGCAGCGGGCTCGCCTGCTCCCGTCAGCGGCCGACCGGTTCGGGGTAGCGCCGGCGGCGCCGGTCCGGGTCGTCAACGCCGATCTCGTACCAGGGCTCGCCGCGCTCCAGCTGGGGCAGGGTGCTCACCCACACCGCGACAGTGATGCCCTTCACGTCGGCGGTGAGCGCCTGGCGGCGGTTGTCGAGCAAGTGCTCCGCCTTGCCCGCCAAGACGACATACAGCCGAGGAAAGGTCTTCGAGCGGGTGTAGCGGTGGCGCTGCCAGAACGGGTACGTCCCGCCGATCGTGCCGCGGGCGCCCTCCCAGACGCGGTGCCCGGCGTAGCGCTCGTAGTCCCAGACCTCACGTGCGAGCCGGGCCTGCGACATGCTGCCGTTGTCGAGCTCGAAGAGGCGCACCTCGCTGGTCTTCGTCGGCACGGCGAGGACGGCGTCGGTGTTGGAGCTGAGACCGGTCTGCTTGATGGCGTGGTTCACCTCCACCTGCCAGTCGGTCAGGCACTCGCGGTCTCCGGACAGGACCGTGTCGGTGTAGGCGAGCATCATGTCCGTCACCGCGAGACCGTGTGGACCGAGCCCGGCTCGCACGGCCTTCGCTCCGGTGCCGGCCTTCGGACGCAGCGGCAGCTCATTGCCATCTGCCAGAGCCTTCTGTCCCGCCACCGTCAGGTTCCAGATCTGGTGCTTGCCGTCCTTGCCGTTCGTCTCCGCCAGCCCGAGCTCCTCCAGTTTCACCATCGCCCTGCGTACGTACGACCGCCCATCCGACTCCTGCCTTGTGATCACCTCAGCCATCTGCCGAACCGTCGCTATCCGCACACACCCCAGCAACCGCAGCGCATCGGCCCGTACCTTCCCGGCCGTGGGAGTGGACCTCTTCCCCTTCGCTGACGTCTCAGGGGAGGAGAGAGAGGTGTCAGCGTGCCGGGAGGCATGCTGACGGGCGGTATGAGCTGCGGTAATGGGCACGACGTTGGAATCGTTCACGGCACTGGACGCGGCACTGGATTCCGGGCCGCCCGGAGACTGCTCAGCACCCCTTGTCCAGGTCGGGCGCGGCTCAGGGGCGGGCTGCCGGGCGCTGCTGGTGGACGTCATGACGTGGCTCCTCACGCAGGTGGCGCGGGGGTCCAGATGGAATCCCCCGTCACTTGCTAGAGGTGTGGCGAAAGTCAACGGTGTGACATCCACCTGAGCACCGTTACCGAGCCGTGATCATCCGGCGGGCGCCGCGCAGAGCTCGGAAACGATCGCGAACGAGGTCGTCACCATCGGCACCGACATGGCCGGCGGCATCACCGCGTGCGCGGTGTGGCCGTGCACACCAGACGGTTGCGGATTTTACGGCCGTCATCGAGGTACTCCGCCTGCCGGGCCGTCAGGATGCCTGATTCGGCGCCCTGCTTGATGAGCTGGTGCAGCGGCTTCTTGCCCGCGTCCGGGATCCGGTCGCGCAACACGATCTCCACCGCGATCAGGGAGTGCATGACCGGCAGGAGGAAGGCGCATGGGGTGGGTCGATTTTCTGGTGCTGTGGTGTGCGGTGTGGGGTGGGGTGGCGCGGTGTGGGGTGGGGTGGCGCTGGTTGGGTACGGCATGTCGCTGGCCGGGGTGACCAAGGCGCAGCGTACGGTCCGGCTCACGGGGCGGATCGTGCGGGTGCGGGAGCCCCGGCACGGCGGGTCCCGGATGGGCGGGATCTCGGTGGTCGTCTCCTATCGTGACCCGGCCTCCGGGCAGCAGGTCACCGCGACCAACGACGGTGAGCGCGGCGAGATGATCACCGCGGCGTGGGAGGGCCGGGAGATCGGGGTCAGCCACCCGCGGGGCAGACCGCACGCCTACCGGTTCTCCAACATCCCCGAGGAGCCCGGTCGCGGGTTGTGCCTGCCGGGTTTCGCGGTCTTCCTTGTCTACGTCGGGCTGGTGGTCCTCACCGCGGTCGACGGGGGGTGGCCGTGGGCGCTGGTCGGCTTCGGCGGGCCGTGGGCGGTCGTCGGGGCCGTTCAGCTGCCCGGGGCGGTACGTGGCAAGAACGATCGCCTCGGCAGGCTGGCCGCGATGGACACCGCGCGGGGGCGGGTCGTCGCGGTCCTGAAGGACGTCGGCGTCGACCAGGACGACGGCCACACCTGGACCACCATCACCCCGGTCGTGTCGTTCACCACCCGCGGGGGCACGGCTGTCACCGCCCATTGCACATCGCATCTCCCGGACCCCGCCGGCGCGTACGGCCGTGATGTCACGGTCCACCACACGCCGGCCGATCCGGCCGACTTCACGCTGGACCGCGTGGCCGAGCACCGCTCGGGGAGGCACGATGTGGCGTTCCACATCATGGCGACCGTCGTGCTCGCGGTGACGGCCGGGGTGGGAGCGGCGTTGCTCTGAGGCCCTGGCCCAGGGGGACGGACTGCTCTTCCGCGGCGAGTGCCGGAAGGAGTGGTCCGGATGGCGGCCCAGGGGGGCGTTCGCTGAGGATGGCAGGGGCCGCTGTGCGGCTGAGCGAGCCGGAAGGGCCGGCAGGCAGAGCGAACTCGGCGCTCACGAGTGCGGCTTGATGTCGCCTACACCGGACCGTCGGCATATCGCACACTGACCGTCAGGCATGGTTTGTCATGTCCACACATCGATGGGGAGGATGCCCGGTGGAAGGATGCAGGTTCACGCGGCGCGCGGTGCTGACTGCCGCGGCCGGAGGGATCGCGATGCTCGGCTCCGGGGCGTTCGCCGGCACCGCCCAGGCGGCGACGGAACCGGCGGGGAGGACGGCCGCCGACCCGCCGGCCGGGACGGTACGCGTGTTCTGGCTCAAGCCCTCGGACGTGGCGAACGACCCGCGGTACCCCGACGGCATCACCGGCGTCATGCGGGAGTCGCAGCGCTTCTACCGCCAGGAACTCGGCGTGACGTTCACACTGAACGACCCGGCGGTGGAGGTGGTCCAGGGCAGCCACGGGCGGGCCTGGTACGAGAACACGCCGAACGGCGGTGAAGAGTACTGGTGGGTGGTTTTCAACATGCAGCAGGAGCTGATGGCCAGGTTCGGTCTCAGAGCCCCGGACCCGCGCTGGCTGTGCGTCGGCGAAGTCAGCGCGGAGAAGGCGGGTGTCTCCGGCGGCGGTGGAGGTGGCGGCTGGGTGATCCTCAGCGGCCACGACGCCGACGGTGCCGCCGGGACCAACGGCGCGATGAACCGGTGGTACGGCGGCATGGTGCACGAGTTGGGTCACGCCCTCGGCCTGCCCGACTCCTCGCGCACCGACGGCACACCGATGTCAGGCTCGTTCTACGACTATCCGAACTGTCACTTCAACCAGCAGCAGAAGGACAGGATACGGAACGGGCCCTACGGCAGCTTCCTGTCCTGAGCTCAGGGTTCTACCGCTCTGCCGGTCGGCTCATCGTCGACGGTTCGCCGATCCCGCGACGGAGGACCGCGCCTGCCGCGTCATCCTCAGCGATCGGCGTCCCGGCCGTTGCCGACAACTCGTTCGGCGTGAGAGCCGGGCACGGCGCCGGGCTGCCACGAAACGCGCAATTCGTGAAATACCGTAGTGCCATGGTGCGCGCCGGTGGTCTCCACGCCCATGGGCCGGGTGGGTCCGCGCCTTCGGGCCGGTCCCTGGCTCCGCTGCTCGCGGTCTGCGCGGGTTACTTCATGGTCATCCTGGACGTGACCGTCATCAACGTCGCCGTTCCGGTGGTGGGACGGGAACTGTCGGCGTCCCTCACCGGGATCCAGTGGATCACCAACGGTTACACCCTGGTCTTCGCCGGCCTGCTGCTCACCGGCGGTGCGCTGGGTGACCGGCTGGGCAACCGCCGGATCTTCTGCACCGGGGTGGTGGTGTTCACCGTCGCCTCGGCCGGCTGCGGACTGGCCCGGAGCACCGGGACCCTGGTCGCCGCCCGACTGTTGGAGGGAGTGGGCGCGGCACTGATCGTGCCCGCCTCCCTCGCCCTCCTCCAACAGGCCTTTCCTTCACCCGCCGAGCGCTCCCGAGCCTTCGGCCTGTGGGGCTCCATGGCAGGTATCGCCGCCTCCGCCGGCCCCCTCCTGGGCGGGTTCCTGGTCACCACCGTGGGCTGGCGCTGGGTGTTCTTCATCAATCTGCCCGTGGGATGTGCCTGCCTGCTGCTCACGCTGCGCCGCGTGCCCGCGTCGGCCCGGCGCACGGACCGTCCCGTGGACTGGCCGGCCCAGTGCGCAGTCATCGCGGTGGTGGCCCTGCTCACCGCCGTCCTCAACGAGGCCGGACGGCGCGGCTGGACGGACCCACTGATTCTGACCGGGGCGGGCCTGTGCCTGCTGGCAGCCGCCGCGTTCGTCCTGCGCGAGCACCTGGCCCGCACTCCCATGCTGCCCCTGCGGCTGCTGCGCTCCCGCCCGATGAGCGGCGGAGCGGCCATCGGCCTGCTGTTCAACTTCGCCTTCTACGGCATGATCTTCACCGCCAGCCTGTACTTCCAGCATCAGCGGGGCCTGACCGCGCTGCGCACCGGGTTCGCCCTCTTCCCCGCGGTGGCCATGACCATGTTCGCCTCTGTCCTGTCCGGACGGCTCGCACGCCGCACCGGACACCGCCCGCTCGTGGTCACCGGCATGCTCCTGGGAGCGGCGGGCCTCGCGGGCTGGGCCGTGGCTGGACCTGACCCTGGCTATCCACTGCTCGTGGTGCCGATGATGGCGGTGGGCTTCGGGACGTCCTTCGCCCTCACCGGATCAACCACCACCGTGATGTCGGCCGCCCCGGACACGTACTCCGGCACCGCCTCCGCCCTGTTCAACACCACCCGCCAGGTCGGCAGTGCCGCAGGCGTCGCGCTGGGAGGCTCCCTGCTGGCCTCCACGGCCGGCTTCACCGCCGGACTGCGGACCAGCATGGCCGTCGGCGCGGCCGCGTACCTGGTGGCCGCCGCCCTCGCGCTCTTCTGCATCCCGCGGAAGACACCCCGCCACTCCCCCGACTGAATGGCGGCGGAATCGTCACGGGACGCGGAGGAGTCACCGGCGGTCGAGGAGGACGTGCCGTCGGGAGAGGGACAGCCTGCGCGTCGCTCCCGGCCGATCCCGGTGACGACCACCGTGACCTCGTCGCCGACCTGGGCGGCATCCGACGGGGCTCCCACGCGCGTCGGCGGCCCCCCGCGGCCGCCGCCCCCGGAACCGGACTCCCCACATCCACTTCACCGACTTGTGCGCCGGCTACCCGGGACGCCCCGTGCTGCGGCAACTCACCGCGGACATGGCGAGGTGGGACCGCGACAGCACTCGTCGGACCGAACGGCAGCGGCAAGTCGACCCTGTTCGGCGTTCTCGCCGGTGTGATCCATCCGGCATCCGGCGACATCCAGCACGCCGGAAAACGGCCACCCGCGTTCGTACCGCAGCGCGGAGCCGCCGGTGACACCCTGCCGCCCACCGTCCGGCAGACCGTGAGATGGGGCGCTGGGGCGAGCGCGGACCATGGCGTCGGCTGACCCGCCGGGACCCACGCAACCGTGGAGGCCGCGCTGGAGCGGCTCGGCATCGGTGACCTCGCCACACGCCAACTGGGGGAACTGCCGGGCGGACAGCGTCAACGCGCCGTCATCGCACAGGGACTGGCACAGGAATCGGACCTGCTGCTTCTCGACGAACCGACCGCGGGGCTGGCCCCGGAGGCCCGGGAACGGATCAGCGCTCTGCTGACGGCACTTGTCGCGGACAGCGTGCCAGTCGTCCGGCCACGCACGACCTGGGGGCCGCGCGTACGGCGGTCCTCGCTCAACTCCGCAGGCTCCCCGTCAGCCTTCGACCGTCACGCGCGGTACGTGGGAAGACGCGTACCGCGTACGACAGCCGCCATACGTGACGTCACCGCTCCTGCAGTCGTCAGCTCTGCCTCGACCGGCCGTACTCCTGCGCCATCGCGCCGGCGAAGTCGTACAGGATGACCTGTTCATCGCCGACAACCCAGGCATCATGACCGGGTGGGCAGACGAAGACATCCCCGGGCCCGATCTCGCACTCGGCGCCGTCGTTCATCCGGAGGCCCATCCTGCCCTGGACCACGTAGCCGTTGTGATGGACCTCGCAGCTCTCCGTGCCGGCCAGCGGGCCCACCGACTCGGTCCAGTGCCATCCTGGCTCGAAGGTGGCCACGGCGAAATCCAGCCCGGTCAGGTGGAGAACTTCGAGGTGGCCCCGCGGAAAGTCTCGCCGTTCATCGGGCTTTTCGATCGTCTTGACTTCCATCATGAGGGATCCCTCCAACCGCCCCCTCGTCCTTCCATGGTGCTGCCGCCGGAGGGTCGGTGGCCACCCGGGGCGGCAAAGGTCTCGGAAAGCGGTCGCGAGCAGCTCCGCATCCCTCCTGCGAGAGGGCTGTGGAGTCGCACAGCACCCGGAACCGGACGCCCCGCGCCAGGGTCGAGTAGTCCCCGGCGGGTCACGGCGCCGTGATGTGCCTGGTGACATCGGTCCTGCGGCGCGGGAAAAGTGGCGCGGGAAGGACGGCGCGGAAACGTCGAACTCATGATCGTGAGGTGCTCCGGGTGCATCTCGGCCTCCCGTAACCGGGTCCGTACGAGCCTCACACGCCCATGCGCCCGGCACGTCCCGGGGGCCGGGGCGGCGGCGGACCGAGGGCTGCGGCCGGGACACAGGTCGCGGCCGACGAAGTTACGAACCCTCTGTGAACGCGGTGGCGTGGTCGGCGGCCCACTGGCGAAACGTTCGCGGCGCCGTCCCGAGGATGTCGGCCACCGCAGTGGTGATGTACGCGGGCTGTCCGACCGCCGCGCTCCACGCACCGAGCAGCATGTCGACGACCGAGCTGGGCGCCGTACCCTCCGACAGACTTCGGAACTCGTCCGGCGTCATCTCCTCGCATGCGATCCGGCGCCCCAGGACGTCACCGACGACGTCCACCTGTGCGGCTTGGGTCAGCGATTCGGGGCCCGTGAGGACGTAGTCGCCTCCGGCGTATCCGTCCTGATAGAGCGTTCGCGCCGCGACGGCTGCGACGTCGCGGTCGTCGACCGGTGCCGTCTCGGCAGCGCCGTAAGGCCACCGGACGACCTCGCCGGCTCGGATCGCGGGCGCCCACCAGGCCAGCGAGTTCGACGCGAGCATCCCCGGCCGGATGATCGTCGACTCCAGTCCGGTGGCCGCGATGAGCCGCTCAATGTCGGTGTGCAGCACTGCCATGGGATTGGGCTGCTGGAAGAAGGGGTGCGGCGTCTGGTGCGGAGAGGAGAGGAAAACAACCCGCCGCACGTGGGCTGCCAGCCGCTCGACGACTGCCGCGGCGGTCTGAGGCGGGGCGGTCCAGACGAGGAAGACCGCACCGGCGCCATTCAATGCCGGGTCGAGTGACTCGGGCACGGTGAGGTCGCCGGTGAAGACCTCGGCCTTCGCCGGCAGCGTTGCCGCCGCCTCGAAGCGATGGGCGAGAGCGCGGACCGGCACACCCGCAGCGAGGAGTTGGTCGATGACGATGCGGCCGACCCGGCCCGTCGCCCCGGTTACGAGCACGGGAGGAATGCCTGTCTGATTCACCCCACCATGAAAACGTTACTAGGTTAAAAAAACAACCTGGTAATAAATAACGGGGCTGCGGGCCCGCAAGAAGGAGCGGACCCGCGACGCCATCGGCGACGCGGCCGTCTCGCTGTTCCTGGAGCGCGGCTTCGACCGCGTCTCGGTCAACGACATCGCCGCGGCGGCCGAGATTTCCAAGCCGACCCTCGTCCGGTACTTCCCCACCAAAAAAGACCTGGTGCTGCACCGGTTTGCGGACCACCAGGCAAGGCGGCACGCGCCGTACGTGACCGCAGGTCCGGCCGTGAGCAGATTCCCGGGCTGCTGGAGCGCCATCAGCGCCGCACGGTGCGGCTTGCCTGGCAGATGTCCCAGCTGGGGCGTGGGAGCTATGCGGCCGGGCCGCCGCACGCCTCGCCGGCCTGCCGGCCGTGCCCGTTTCCCGCAGTACCGCCCTGCGCCTGCTGCGACGCCTGCCGCCGCCGCAGGCGGTCCCACGGTGATCGGCGTGGACGATTCCGCCCTGCGCCGCCGCCACCGCTACGCCACGATCATCACGGATGCCGAAACCGGCCGACGCGTCGCGGTCCTGCCCGACCGTGAGAGGGCCACCCTGGAGTCCTGGCCGCACGAACATCCTGGCGAGGTCGTGTGCCGCGACGGCTCGGCCACCTACGCCGAAGCCATCCGCCGCGCCCTGCCCGGCGCGGTGCAGGTCAGCGACCGATGGGACCTCTGAAGAAACCTCTGCGACAGAGTCCGGCCCGAGGTCCGCGCGCACACCGGCTGCTGGGCCACCTCAACCCGCCCTGCCCCGGCGGAGTACGCGAGCAGACCACCCGCGAACGCTGGAACAAGATCCACGACCTCCTCGGCCAGGGCGTCGGCCTGCTCGACTGTTCCCGCCGCCTGGGCCTGGCTCTGAACACCGTCAAACGCTATGCCCACATGTCCGAATCCCAGGCCCTGCTCATCGCCCCCGCCTACCGGCCCACCCTCGTCGCCCCCTACCGCGACCATCTGCGTGCCCGCCGCGCGGCCGATCCGGCAGTTCCTTTCACCCAACTGACTGCGAACATGTGGGAGTTGAGCTACACCGGCAGCGCGAACTTAGGCCGTATGGTTCGCATCCGAGTACCAGGGGACCCGGCTGTCGGCGAATTCGTAGGTGTACGTGGGCACGTGGCCGGACCCATGATCCGCGATCTGCTCGGCGTCCCGGAAGGCGACCGCCACCGCATCCAGAAGTGGCTGGACGTCATGCCGTCCCACACGGCGTCGGCGGAGGACCTCGCCGCCGAATCAGCGGCGTACTTCGCCTATACGGCCGAGCTGGTCGAGCTGCGCCGCGGGGAGCCGAGGGACGACCTGCTCACCCGCCTCGTGCGCGCACAGGACGAGGGACGCATCTCCTACGAGGAGGTGATCGAACTCGCCGTCGAACTGCTCACCGGGGGCATCACCACCTTCAACCAGATCCCCAACTGCTGCTGTCTGCTCCTGCGGCGCCCCGAGTGGCTGGCGCGCCTGCGCGAACACCCGTCGGACATCCCGGCGGCGATCGAGGAAGGGCTGCGGTACGTACCGCAGCCCACCGTCCTCGGCTTCCCCCCGGTACGCGACCGAGGACATCGAGGTGGGGGGAGTCACCGTCCACGCCGGGGAACCGGTCCTGGTCGACCTGCCGGCGGCCAACCGGGATCCGGCGGTCTTCCGCGACGCCGACACGCTCGTACTGGACCGGGTGCAGGAGGCCCCGCACCTGGCCTTCGGGCACGGGGCGCACTTCCGTGCCGGGGCGCGGCCGGCGCGACTGGAGCCGGAAGCCGCCGTGGGCACCCTGCTCGAACGCCTGCCCACGCTGAAACGGTCCGTGTCCGGCAGCGAACTCCGCTGGAAGACAGAGGCGATGATCAAGGGCCTCCACGAGCTGCCGGTCGACTGGTGAGGCCCGACGGGGACGACCGGGCCGGACGCGGAGCGCCCGGGGACGTGGTGCGTGTCCCCGGGCGCGTGGTCGGCGGCGGACCGCCGGTGCCGGTCCGGTGCGTACCGGTACGGGCAGGTGATGGCTAGTTGAGCAGGTACGCCTTCTCGATCGTGACCTCGTAGGCGTTACCGCTCGTGTCGGTGACCTTCGCCTTGAGGGAGACCGAGGTGGCGGTCGTCGGGTGGGTCAGGGTGATGTGGTGCCTGCCGTCCGTGCCCGTGCCGTAGGTGACCGGAGTGTCGGCCCACACCTTGCCTCCGTCGTAGGAGACCTGGACGGTGAGCGACCCGAGGTTGTTCTGCGCCGGGCCCCGGACATGGAGCGGGAACGTGACGGTCTCGCCGGCCTTCGCGGTGCTGGTCAGATCCAGACTCGGGGTGAAGCGGACGATGTTGATGGGCAGCTGCTCGGGGGCGCCCGTGACCTGCTTCGAGGTGAACGTCCAGGCGGCCACGAGCCGGCTCGTGACGGTCGCGATCCTCGCGGGGCGCGTCGCCTCCGTGCTTATCTTGTACGTGGCGGACTTGGCGGGAAGACCTTCGAGTATCCCGCATGCTCCGAGATCCGAGTCGACGATGCTCTTGCCGTCGACCGTGACCGTGGTGCGCTGCTTTGAGACCCCCGAGGTACCGCGGTGTCCCACCCCGTCGGTGAACTCGCCCATGCAGTAACCGATTTCGTTGCCGAACCGCTCGCTGCCCCAGCTTCCCTCCTTCGGGCTGAACACACCGACATTGAAGGTCTCCGAGTACGTCTTGCCCGCCTCGAAGGTCCTGGGGTCCGCGGACTCCAGGTCAACGCCGAAGTCATCGCCGTTATCCTGGTAGGCCGCGAGTTGCCAGGTCAGGTTTTGGGGCGTGGTGAAATAGGTCTTGGCCGTGGCGGGCAGGGCGAACGGCTCGGTCCCCAGGCCGATGCTGTACGCCGACGGCCCTGTCATATCGACCCAGCCCGGCAGGAGAGAGCCCGTACGGTTCTTGGCGGAGGAGCCGAACTTGGCGTTCACCAGGGCCAGTTCGCTCATGGCGGTCTCGTGGCTGAACCCCGTGTAGAACGAACCGGTGCGGTTGTAGACCAGGTTGTAGCTGGTGCTGCCCTTCTGCCAGAGGCCACCGACCTGCGCGTTCATCAGTGCCGTCGGGACCTGCGGGCCGACATGGCCGACGCGCACGCCGTTGAAGTCGTCCAGGTCCCAGAAGCTGGCACGAACCCGGTCACCCGCCTTTACACCGAAGCTCACATACGCATCGCGAAGCTCGGCGGAGTCCGGCGCGGTGATGCTGATCGGCTTCGCCGTGCGGGCGTCGAAAGTGACGGTGGAGCTCTCGGTGACGTTCAGCTTCGGCTGGACCAGCCAGGCGACATACGCATCGGTCTCCACGGCGGAGCTGAGCGTGTATGAGCCCTTCGGGAGCCGGACCGTGGCGGTACCGTCGCTGCTGTCGGCCGCCACATCCTCTGTGAAACGGCCGTCGTGGCTGAACACCCAGGCCGACGACGCGGTGGGCTTGCCGTTGTTGTCGATGAACTTCAGCGTGACGTCGTACGACTCGCCCTCACGGACGACGCCGAAGGTCGTACGGACGTTCTGGGCGCCGTCGGTGGACTGGGCGACGACCGTACCGGTGAAGGTGCCGTCCGTGCTGCCGAGGTTTGTTGCCGACCTGAGGGCGACGTTCGCCTTGCCGCCGGCGGGGACGGTGACCTTCGTGGCGCCGAGGACGAAGAAGCCGTCCGGGACCGCCTTGCCGCCTGGACCGGCCGTCTCCATCGACAGATCGAGGGTGACGGGCACCGTCCCGCTGTTGCTGTACGTGATCTCCTTGGTGACGGGCACGTCGAAGGTGTGCGGCCACGGCCGGGTGCCGAAGTTCACTCCGGCCTGCTCGCTGACGACGGTCTGGGTGATCGCCTTCGTCAGGTCGGCGCGGCCGGTGCCCTGCTGGTGCACGCCGAGTCCCGCGCCGGGCCTGGCCGAGGAGATCAGCGCCTGCTTGATGCGCTGGCCGGTCCAGTCGGGGTGCTGCTGGGCGAGGATGGCGGCGGCGCCCGCGACATGCGGGGTGGCCATCGACGTACCGGACATGGCCACGTAACCGTCGGCGGCCGGGTCGCCGATGATGCCCTTGGCGGCCTTCGCGGCGACGATGTCCACGCCGGGCGCGGTGATGTCCGGCTTCAGCGCCCCGTTGCTCGTCGGGCCCACGCTGGAGAAGTCGGCGATCTTGTCCTTGCTGTCCACCGCGCCCACCGTGAGCGCGGAGGTGGAGCTGCCGGGGGAGCCGACCGTGTTCGCGTACGGACCCTCGTTGCCGGCCGCGATGACGAAGAGGATGTCGTTCTCGGCGGACAGCTTCTTGGCCGCCGCCTCCAGCGGGTCGGTCCCCGGGGTGTCTTCGCCGCCGAGGCTCAGGTTGGCGATCCGCGCGCCCTGGTCGACGGCCCACTGCATGCCCGCGATGATGCCGGACTCGGCGCCCTCGCCATTGTCGTTGAGGACCTTGGCGTCGAGGATCTTCGCGCCGGGCGCGACCCCCTTGTACTTCCCGCCGGACTTGGCGCCCGAACCGGCCACGATCGACGCGACATGCGTACCGTGGCCGAAGTTGTCGACGGTGTTGCCCGAGCCCGAGAAGTCCTTCCGGGTGATCGAGACGTCCTTGAGGTCGGGGTGTGTCTGGTCGACGCCGGTGTCCAGGACGGCGACCTTCACGCCCTTGCCGTCATACCCGGCCTGCCAGGCCGTCGGCGCACCTATCTGCGGCACACTCTTGTCCAGCAGCGCCTTGTACTTGCCGTCCAGCCACACCCGCTCGATGCCGGGGGCGGTCTCACGGACCCCGGCCGGCGCGTCGGTGGGCTCGGTGAGCGCGTCCCAGACCTCGGCCGCCTCCTCCTTGGGCGCGGTGACCGCCTCGCCGCTGACGACCGGCAGCGTACGGCGCACCGAGACGTCCGCCTCCGCGATGGCGGCCTTGGCCTCCGCCTTCCGGCCCGCGTCCTTCTCGTACGAGACGATCAGCGGGAGCGAAGCCCGCCGCCCGTCGTCATATCCGGCCTTCCGCAGCACCGTCACATTGAACAGCCGCTGGTCCAGCTTCCCCTGGGCCACCAGCTGAGCGGCGTCCGCCGGCAGGACGTACACCTCGTCCCCGACGGTCCTGATGTTCATCCGCGTGCCCTCGCGGCCCTTGCCGGGCTCCACTCGCACCACGCGGCCCTCGCCGTTCATACGGACCTGGTCACCGGTGATCAGAGTGATGGAGCCGCCGGCCTCCGCCGGCCGCCCCTTCGCCTCCAACACCCCGACGTCGCCGGTCCCGGACGCGGTGGCGGTGTGCGCGGTGGCACCCGATACGAGCCCGGCCGTCAGCAGGGCGGCCACCATGGCCGCACCCGCTCTTTTTCTGTGAGTACGCAACACTTCCCCAACTGTTGAAGCACTGACCCGAACAAGCCTCCCGAGGCGCGCGCGTCCCCCTCGAACACGCCCCCGGAAACACTCCTGACAGAGACGAAGAACCCGACAAAACCGGGACCCACGATGCGTGCATAGTGCACTCAACTCATGCTCCTGCAGGCACAGTTGACGTGGGTCCCGGTAATTGGCGGCAACGTCGGGCGGTAAGACGACCAGCAACACCCACCGGTTCTGCCGCACGATCAACTTTTTTTCGCGTACGGCCGTGGCGTGGCCGGCGAACTCGCAGCCCGTCGCCCGTGGACCCGGGCAGCCCGGTTCCGGGAAGCGTGTCCTGTCGGACGGACGGTGCGGCCCGGCGAGTGGGGTCGGGCGGGGTCAGAGGATCCTGACCTTCCTCATGCTGACCCCGCCCGGGTGATTGGACCAGGTGAAGGCGGTGTTCTAGGCGACCGGCGACGGCCCCCTGTCCGCCGGGCCTGAACTGCGGAAACGCCCGGCTCCTGACGGCGGGGCGCGGAGGGGGTGATAGAGGGGTCCGCGGAGGGAGTCTCCCGGGCCTGGTCATCTGCGGTGCTCGCCACAGGGTGCTCCTGGAGGGGGTGGGGCGCGCCTGTCCCGCCATTCACCCCGTACAGGTGTGGTTTTCGGCTCCCGTGTGACGCCGGTCTTGGAAAACCCCTCCATCGTGACCGCATCGTGATCAACCCGGAGGGGAGAGTTCTCCCCCGTCAGCGGCCGGACTCTGTCCACAGGGCCGCGGTTCGAGCATCGGTTCCGAGGACGCCGCGATCAGCGGGACGGCCCATACGTTGAGAAACCTCCATGTACCCGAACCCCACCGCGCCGCTCGCCCCGATGACGCCGGACGCGGTGCTCAGTGCCTTTCGCTACCTGCGGGCTGTGGAGGCCGACGACACGGAAGCGGCTGCCGCATCAGCCGCCGACGAGCCGCGGATGCCTGTACTGCTCGCCGACGTCGCTGAGCGGATCGTCGCCCCGGTCACCGCCCTGTGTGGGCATCGACCCGGCCCCGTGCGACGACTCCTTCGCCCTGGAGGCCGTCGGACGAGTCCTCGCGGCCAGCCTGCGCAGCTGGGCGCAGTCCGGGCCGGACACGGCGGAAGGCGTTGCCCACTCGATCATCGACTTCGTCGCGCAGCTCCACACCCTGGAACAGAGTGGTGAGACCGTCGCCGGTGTACTCCTCCGGCTGAAGGCTGCGGGGATGGAACGGGCGACGGAGGCACATTCGGCAGCGGCCAGCGCGCACCCGGTGCGCCCGGCCATCGCGTAGTTCGCATAATGTCGTCACAGGGCCGACGACCGCCAGGACTTCCATCTCCACCGCGAGGGGGACTCCCGCGAAGGCCAGACCGTTCGAGATCGCCGGCCGGCGACAGTCTCCAACTACCAGGCGTCCATACAGGTCAGCGAGTCCCTATGCGCCAACTGCACCGCGACAGAGCAGGCGTGACGAGGGCCGAGGGGACCCGCCTACGGTTCGACGATGTGCCGCAGATAGGTGTGCGGGTCGGCGAGATAGCGGCGCCAGTGATCCACGACGCCGAGCTCCCGCCAGGCGGCCCTCCGCATACCGTGCTCACCGACCTCGATGATGTCCGCGCCCGGCAGTGCGGTCAGCAACGGGGAGTGCGTGGCACAGATGACCTGGCCGCCCTCCTTGGCCAACCGGTCTATGTGTCCGATCAGTTCGAGGCACGAGGAGAAGGAGAGCGCCGCCTCCGGCTCGTCGAGAACATAGAGCCCGGCGTGAAGGAACTTCCCGCGGAACGCCGCGAGGAAGCCCTCACCATGGCTGACACGGTCCGGCGAGAACCCTTCCCTGCCCAGGGCGTCCAGCGCGGTCTCGGCACGCAGGAAGAAACCTTTACGGGCCGACCAGCTGGTGGCCATACGGCGCCCGCGTCCCGAGGCGGCGTCGAATTTCATACGCTCGCCCAGGGCCGACTTGCCGCGCGGGGAAGCGTAGCGCCAGTCGTGGGAGCCGCCGTAGGAGTCCAGACCGAACCCCTCCGCCAACGCCTCGACCAGGGTCGACTTCCCCGAGCCGTTCTCACCGACCAGAAAGGTCACCGGCGCGGTGAACCGCAGCCCGTCCTTGAGCAGTTGTCGGACGCAAGGCACCGACCAAGGCCAGGTTTCCTCGTCGTACGAGGCGAGATGGGCATACGCGCGTTCGATAATCACGCGACCAGTGTCACCTGGACTCGGAAGGCGTACGTGCACCCTGTAGCCGGCCGCCCGATTGCACGGGGCGCCGCGCGGCGGTCGCGCTGCGCGTTCTGGAGGTGAAGGGGCGAAGGGGCGTCCCGGACGGCGGCGCACAGGCGGCGGAAGCGTCGCTCGGGAAGGCCGTGGAGCAACTGAGCGGCAACGGGGCGGGGCGGTGATACCCAGGAGGCCGTACAGGCGCTCCACGACGGTGCCGGGCAGGAGTGAACGCCCGAGCAGGAGAGGCAGATCGACTCCTGCGGCAGGTACGTGGCGCAGTTCGGTATGGACCGCTCCGAAGCCGTCCACGCGCCGGTCCGGGCCCGCGAGGGTGGGCTGACGGAACAGGGTGCGCAGGACGCGATCCGCCACTGGTGGGAGGCGCGCACACAGCACGCAGAGGTGTCCAGCGCGACCCTGGAGGCATTGGTCCCGGAATGCCTCAGGACCTGGGCGGCCCGGCCGGCGGGCACTGACGCCCCGTCACCTGCCTGCGCCGCACGCGGCGTGGGCGGGGGTGATACGGGTCCGTACTACCGGCCGAACCGGCACGCCCGGCCCCCTCCCCGACCATCCGGCAGGTGGAACCTGACGGCCGGCCGCGCAATCGCTTCGCCGCGGACCCGGGCCGCGGCGACCTGCTGCTCGCGGATCCTTGACTGAGCAGTCACGTCCTGGTGGAGCGGCCGTTCAACGGCCGCACGATGCTCGGTCCGTCCGGTCATATCGGCGGCGGAGCGGGCCCCGCGGCCCTCAGTACAGGTCGAGGACGGCGCGGAGCGGCTGGCTGACACGGTCCATGACGTCCTTGGCGACGGCGCCCCGGAGCTTCGCGCCGTCGAACCGGGCGGCCCTCATCTGCCGCAGGTTCACAGCCACAGCCACAGCCGTGCACGGCAGAGGGGCCGTGATCACGACGGACATCGCGGTGTCCGGATAGGCCCCGGGACGGTGCAGCATGATGACCAGAACCGCGCCGTACGCCTCCTCCATACCGTCGAGGGACACGACCAGGACGTCGCGTCCGTCACGCAGGGTCCAGATGTCCCCACGGTCCGCAGAAGGCCGCCCGCGCAGTCGAAGTCGTCAC
The DNA here is from genome assembly GCF_042756365.1 of Streptomyces sp. NPDC059092. Classification (NCBI taxonomy): domain Bacteria; kingdom Bacillati; phylum Actinomycetota; class Actinomycetes; order Kitasatosporales; family Streptomycetaceae; genus Streptomyces; species Streptomyces sp. NPDC059092. The sequence continues at coordinate 63,672 of NZ_JBHZEJ010000019.1, read as the reverse complement.
CGGGGCCCAGCGCGGCGAGGCGCCGTGCCGAGTCGAGTCGAGTCGAGTCGAGTCGAGGGTGGCCTGCCGCGATGCCGCGCGGACGATGTAGGCGTTGAGGGAAAGGCCCGCCGCTTCAGCGCCGGCCCGGATCGCGTTCGCCCCCTGCCCGAACTCATGGGCCCCGATCCTCACCGCGCGATCGTCTACAGTGTTGTAGACTTTCTAAGGGATGGGGCGGCACCACACGAGTGGCCGGGCGTTCCCGTCCAGGCACACCACTGCGGCCACGCCGACGGCCGGTTCACGGCTCATCGTGCTGGCTCTGCGCGGTGGCGTAGTCCTACGGATCGCCGCCGCCTGCTGGGGTCTGCTGGTGCGCCTCTTCGGCATGCAGTGGTTCACCGGCGTCATGGGCGGCCGGCTGGGGACGTGCCCATCCACCGTTGCCTACCGCCTGCCCGCCGACTTCCTCACCCACGCGAGCGATCCGGCCGCGGAACCGACGGAGGACCATGCGCCCCAAGATCCTGGTGGTGGAGGACGATCACGCCCTCCGTGACGTCCTGCGCCGTGGCCTGTACGAGGAGGACTTCGCCCCGGTCCTGGCCGCCGACGGCGCCACCGCCCTGCGCCTCGCCACGGCCGACGTCGCGGCGGCCGTACTGGACGTGGGCCTGCCCGACGCGGACGGTCGAGACGTGTGCCAGGCGATGCGCGCCAACGGCTTCCTCGCCCCAGTGATCTTCCTGACCGCCCGGCATCAGCTCACCGACACCCTGTCCGGCTTCTCCGCCGGAGGCGACGACTACCTGCCCAAGCCCTTCCACCTCGCCGAACTCGCCGCCAGGCTGAGAGCCGTACTCAGACGGACAGCCACCACGACGGTGGCCTCGGCCGGTGACCTGGTCCTGGACGCAGTGGACCACAGCGTGACCGTGCACGGCGCCCGCGTCACCCTGTCCCCCACCGAGTTCCGGCTGCTGGCCACGCTCGTCGCCGCCGGCGGGACCCTCGTGCCCCGCCGCGGCCTGGTGCGAGCCGGCTGGCCCGAGGGCGCGCAGGTCAGCGACAACACCCTGGACCAGTATTTGAGCCGACTGCGCCGCAAGCTGCGCGAGGCAGGCAGCGGCCTGACAATCGACACGGCGCGCGGGATCGGACACCGTCTGTCATGAACCGTGCCTCGCGCGTCCTGCGGCGCCTCGCCCCGTGCACCCTGCGTGGCCGCCTCTCCCTGGTGGCGCTTACCACAGCGGCCCTGCTCATGACGATCTTGACCGTTGTGTTCAACGCCGTGATGGACCGGCACCTGCAGCACCAGGCGGACGACGAACTGCACAACCGGGCGGCAGCGGTGGCCACGACCGTCGATACCAGCGGGTCCCGGGTGCGCGTTCTGGAATCCGTCAACGACCGGCTCCTCGACGCCAACGTGTGGATCTACGCCGGGACGCGTCTGCTGGAGAAGCCGCCGTCCACCACGACCAACGGCCCGCCGGCCCAAGCAGCCGACCGGCTGGCCACCCTGCCGAAGGATGTCTGCACGACCGTCCAGGCACACGATCACCGGCCCGTTCGGCTGTGCTCCCAGCACGTCCCGGGCCACCGCGCCACCGCCACCGTCATCACCGCTCTGGATCTGACTCCGTACCGCAGTTCGGCCGAGACCCTGCTGGTGGCGTCACTCGTCCTGGACGCGGCGATGCTCGGCTGCACGTACGTACTCACCCGCCTGTCCGTCGGCCGGGCACTGCGCCCGGTGCGGACGATGACCGATCAGGCCACGCAGTGGAGCGCTGTGGGCTCGGACGAGCGCTTCGGCACGTACGACCACCCGGCCGAGCTCGCCCGCCTCGGTGCCTCCCTGGACGCGCTCCTCAACCGCATACGCACCGTCCTGCGCCACGAACAGCAGCTGACGGCAGAGCTGTCCCACGAACTGCGCACGCCACTCACCCGGATCATCATGGAACTCGACTGGTGGCAGGCCCGTCCCCGTACGGACGCCGAGATCGGCACCACCCAAGCGGTGATCGCCGAGGCCGCCCAGTCCATGCAGGCCATCTGCGACACGCTCCTGAAAGACGCCCGCGAGAACGGGCTGCATCCGGTGACGGTTCCCGGAACAACCGACGTCCTACCCGTCCTGGACAGCCTGCTCCAGCGTCTCGACACCCCGGACCAGGTGAAGACCTCGGTGGAGACGGAAGCGCCGGTGCTGGAGGCAGGTGTCGCCCCCGCTCCCCTCGAACGCATCCTCAGCCCCCTGCTCACCAACGCCGCCCGCTACGCCCGCTCCCGCGTGACGGTGTCCGTGCGGCGCGTCCCCGGCGTCGTGCGGATCGACGTCGTCGACGACGGTCCCGGTGTGCCGGAGACGTTCGTGGACGAGCTGTTCCAGCCCGGCCGCCGCGCCGATCCCGGCGACGGGCACGACGGCGCGGGCCTGGGGCTGCCGCTCGCGCGACGCCTGGCCCGCGCCGTCGGCGGTGAGGTGTCCTACGCCCCCCGGCACACGCCGGGTGCCAGGTTCACGGTCAGGCTGCCCGCCGGGTGACCGGTGCCTGCCCCTCCTTCACCGACCGGCGTTCCCGCACGTGGGCGTATGCCATCAGCCCGAGCAGGACGGCGAGGAGCACGGCGGACGAGCCCACGGTACCCAGATCCAGGCCGCCCTTGGCAGCCGGCTTGGTGAGGAAGTCGCCCGCGGTGGCACCCAGCGGGCGAGTGAGGACGAAGGCGATCCAGAACAGCAGCACGTTCGGCACCACGGGCACCTTCATCAAGGCCACCAGCACGGCCAGCACTCCGGTCACGAGCAACGCGCCGCCCAGATAGCCGAGGCCGGAGCTGTCGGAGAGGAAGTCGCCCATCGATGTGCCGAGGGTGTTCGAGACGAGGATCGCCGCCCAGAACAAAGCCTCACCCCTGAAGCTGACGATGTCGCGGATCTGGAACGTCATCCCGCTCAGCTTCCAGGCAAGGAAGATCGCCAGGAGGATCGAGAGCAGGATCGCCGCTCCCTCCGGATAGCCGAGGCCCAGGCCCTGCGGTCCCCAACCCAGCTTCGTCGCGCCCTTCGAGAGGTATGTGGCGCTGGCGTCCCTGTTCATGAAGTCGGACATGGTCGTGCCGGCCATGGAGGTCGACAGGATCACGGTCCAGTAGAAGAACGGGTTGTAACGGCTGGAGCGCAGCTGGACCACCAGCGTCACGACGAAGACCAGGAACAGCACGACCGTGGTCAGGAAGTAGCCCAGCTTCAGGGTCTGCGCGAAGAGGTCGCCCGCTGTCTCGCCCAGGGTCGTCGCGGCGATCTTCATGATCCAGAACGCCAGGGTGACCTCGGGCAGCTTCTTCATCACCGACCTGGTCGTACCCGACGTGGCCGCCATGTCGAGGTCGCTGAGGAGCCCCGCATTCTCCATTCGATGTCTCCTGTCCGGTCGAACCGCAGGGCGCTCTTTCCGCGTGACGGGTCGAGCGACCTGTTGAGTGTGCCGGCCGCCGACGGTGGCCGAGATCTCCGACCGTCGCATCGGATGCCTGAACGCATCCTGAACACCTACCGCGTGGCAGGTCAGGGCGTGTGTCGAGCGTCAGGCTCGGGCTCGGTGGCGTCCTTGCGCGTCACGCTCAGGTAGACCACCAAGCCGAGGATCACGGCCAGGAACAGCGCGCTGGTGATCACGGTGCCCAGGCCCAGGCCACCGTCACCGGTGGCCTGGGAGAGGTAGTCGCCGACGGACGCGCCGAGGGGGCGGGTGAGGATGTACGCGATCCAGAAGCTCCACACCGCGTCCAGGCCCAGCGCGAAGTGCGCGATGGCCACCGCGGCGATGGCCGCGGCGAACACAACGGCGGCAAGCCAGTACCCGAGATCCATGCGCTCGGAGACCAAGTCGCCGGCCGCGGTGCCCAGGGCGAAGGTAAACAGCACCGCGAGCCAGTAGAAGGACTCGCGGCTGGCGGTGTCGATGCTGTGGATGGACAGCGTCCGCTCACGCCGATACCAGACGGCGAACACGATCGCGAGAAGGATCGCGAACACCGTCGTACTCGTCTCCAACGGCACGCCCATGTTGTCGGTGAGGTTGTCACTGATCAGGGTGCCGACGACGCTGATCAGAGCCACAGCGAGCCAGTACACGCCGGCCCGGTACGCCCTCGTACGGAACTGCACCACCAGGGCCGCGGCCAGCAGTACGCTCATCAGCACCGACACCCCGGTCAGACCCAGGCCGACCTTCTCGTTCAGCAGATCGGCCGCAGTCTCACCGACCGTCGTGCACAGCACCTTGATGATCCAGAAGTAGAGGGTGACCTCGGGCACCTTGTTCCAGCGCAGCCGGTGCCGCGCCGGAACGGCCCGTCCATCTGCCGTGGGGGACGCGGATGTCTCAGACGTTTCGTAGGTCATGGCCCACGAGAGTGCCACCGGATACCTGAACTCATCCTGAACGCTTGCGCAGCATCACGCGCACCACACCTCTTGCTCCAGCACGAGGGAGGCGCGCGAAACGCCCGCAGGGGTCGCCTTCCTGCCCGACACCGCGGCCGTGGGCACGGCCGCGGTACTCATTCCGCCGGCCACCGACACCGCCGCCGGAGGCGTGGAGCAAATCATCGGAACGGTCATCGGTGACGTCTCCGACGACTCGGTCGAAGAGCACAAGGACAAGGTCGACGAGCTCAGCGAGGAGGACCGGAGGAGGGTCTGGTCCGGCGGTGAATACATGGCCGACGGTTCGGAGGGAGAACGGGCGTCGACCGAGGCGGGGTAGAGCTTGCCCTCGGAGGTCCGCCCCGAACCCCACCGGTGGATCCACTGACCTGCTGGAGGGCTCAGGGGCAGACGGCGCGGGCGGCGGTGACGGAGTAAGGGATAACCGCGGTGGCGATGGTGGCCTCGCGGCGGTCGCGGGCGTCCTTGACCGGGGTGGAGCCGTGCAGAACCTCTCCAGGTACGTCATCGCTGACCGCTCGCAGACACGGACGCACCCGCCCGTGCGTGCCAACGAGCTCCCGCCGGAGAACGCATGCCCGCGGCCGACAGCCCGCTCGGCCGCCTCCTCAAACACCTGGCCGCCCCCGCCTCGCGGCGCTACCCGTCGACGAGGACGGGCCGGCTCATCGCCGCGCTGGCGGTACGTACGCCGTGCCGTACCGGTGGGCGACCAACACCCTGATCTGCGACCCCCGGCTGTTCGCGGCGGCCGGTATCGACTCCCCGCCGCGCACCTGGGCGGATTTCGAGCGGGACGCCAAGCGGCTCACCAAAGGCAACGTGGTGGGAACCGCGTGGCCGATGCAGGGCGATCCCAACGACCTGACGCTGCGCTTCCTCGATTTCGCCGTCTCCGACGGTACGGAGTGCCCGTCCGCTGGCTCTCCGATCCCGGCATCGTGCTGTGGGCGGTCGCGCATCCAGATCTGGGTCACCGCGCCGTTCGTGATGCTGATGGTCCCGGCGGCGCTGGCCACCATCCCCGCCGAGCGTTACGAGGCGGCCCGTCTCGACGGAGCCGGCGGTCCCGCGATCCTGCGATCCTGCGATCCTGCGATCCTGCGATCCTGCGGCACATCATCCTGCCCGCCATCCGCCCGACCACGGGCATCTGCGTGCTGACACTCGCGATATGGGCCCTCAACTCCTTCACGATCATCTGGGTCGCCACGAGCGGCGGGCCGGCCGGCGCGTCGACGATCCTGCCCATCCTTCTCCACCAGGCGTTCCAGAGAACGGGGATCAGGCTCTCGTGTCCGCGGTCGCACTGGTGCGGGTGCTCATCGGGGCCGTCCTCGCCGTCTTCTTCGCGCGGACCATGCGCACCGATCTCCAGGAGCAGACATGAGACTTCTGATCGGCCGCGCGTCCGCCCGCGCCGCGGTCTGGGGAACCCTGGTGGTCCTGCTGGTGCGGAGCCTCGCCCCGATCGCGGTCATGGTTCTCACGCCGTTCAAGAAGCGGGGTGACATCTTCGCCGTACCGGCCCGTCTGCTGCCCGCCTCGTGGACGTTCGAGAACTACGCCGCGGTGTTCACCTCGTCGTCGATGCCCCGCGCGCTGCTGAATTCCGTCGTCATCGGCTGCCTCGTCGCCCTCGCCACTCTTCTGTTCTGTTCTGTTCTGTTTCAGTGCCGGATACGCGCTGGCACGGTTCCGGTTCAGGTCGGCACGGCCGCTGGCCCTGTTCATCCTGCTCGGGCAGATGGTGCCGCTCACCGTGCTGCTGCTGCCGGTCCACCAGATCGTCTCGTCGCTGAAGTTGCTCGACACGGCGAGCGGGGTGGCGTTCGCCCAGCTCGCGATCACCGTGCCGCTCGTGACGTGGATGGTGCGCGACCGGATCGCGGCGATCCCGTACGAACTGGAGGAAGCCGTCCAGATCGACGGTGGTTCACGGTTCGACGCGGTCAGCTACGTCACGCTGCCCGTCTGTGCCCCGGGCCTGGCGGCGGCCGGGATGTTCGCGTCCTCCAGTCGTGGCACGAGTTCCTGTTCGCCTCGGTGATGGCCACGTCCACGGCCTCGCGCACCGCCTCCGTGGCACTGACGCAGTTCGCCGGCGAGTTCGATGTCGACCGGGGCGTGACCACGGCCGCGTCCGTCGTCCTCACCGTTCCCATCGTCATCCTCTTCGTCATCATGCAGCGGTACTTCACGGCAGGGCTGACCGGAGGGGCGGTCACAGGATGAGGATCAGCGACATCCGGTGTGCTCGTATCGGCCGGTCCCCCGTGCTCCGGATCCTGACGGACGAGGGGATCGACGGCTTCGCCGAGATCGAGTTCTCCAAGCCCTACGTGGCCGCGACGCTCGGGGTGTACCGCCCGCTGCTGCTCGGGGCCGATCCGATGGAAGTCGAGCGCTGCAAGCTCCGCATCCGGCAGCATGGGCGCGTCCACGCCGTGGGGCGCCGTCGTCTCGGCCATCGAGATCGCCCTGTGGGACGTGGCGGGCAAGGCTCTCGGCGTCCCCGTACACCGGTTGCTGGGCGGCAAGGTGCGTGACCGTGTCCGGGTCTACAACGGAGGCGTACGCATCTCGCTCGGCTCCCACACGCCCGAGGACTACGCGGCGTCGATGGCGCACATGGCCGCGGCTCCCGAGAAGTTCTCCATCTTCAAGGAAGGCGTGGGCCTGCACGGGTTCATGGCGCCCCATACGCCGGGCTTGAGAAGCTTGGCGATCTTGTCCCGGTCCTGGCGGGCGGCATAGCGGAACGAGTTCCGCAGCAGATGCACCACGCAGGTCTGCACGATCGTCTGCGGCCAGACGGTCTCCACCGCCTCGGGCAGGCCCTTGAGTCCGTCGCAGACCAGCATGAGGACGTCGCTGACGCCGCGGTTCTTGATCTCGGTGATGTGCAGCCAGTGTTTGGCGCCCTCGCCGCCGTCGCCCGCCCACAGTCCCAGGATTTCCCGCCGCCCCTCGGCGGTGCCGGCCAGGGCCACGTAGATGGGCCGGTTGGCGACCGCGCCGTCACGAATTTTCACGTGGATGGCGTCGATGAAGACCACCGGACAGACAGCGTCGAGCGGGCGACTCTGCCATTCGGCCATGCCCTCCAGCACTTTGTCGGTGATGGTGGAGACGGTCCCGCGGGCGACCTCGGCGCCATAGACCTCCGCCAGGTGGGGCCTGGACCTCGCCGATGGTCAAGCCCTTCGCGGCCAGCGAGATGACCATCTCGTCGGCACCGGCCAGGCGCTTCTGCCGCTTCTTGACGATCTTCGGCTCGAAGGAGCCGTCGCGGTCGCGGGGCACGGTTATCTCCACCGGGCCGACATCGGTCAGCACGGTCTTGGAGCGTTTGCACCGAACGTCTTACAGTCCCGAGAAGGACAGTCGTCACTCAGCGGAGTCGTTGCGGAGCGTCGGTTTTTCGGAGTCGGACGATGGCGGTTCGGGTGCGCGCGGAGTCAAGGCGATGGGAGTTCCAGGGCTCGGTTGTCGCGTCCGGCGTTCCTCTGGTTGAGCCAGCGTTCGTACCAGTCGAGGAAGTCGGTGGCCGAGGAGACGTCGGGGCCCCAGTGCCCATCGCTGTTGCCGATGAGGATGCGGCCGGTGAGCAGGCCCGTCACCCTCAGGATGCATACGTCGGTGCAGCCCATTTCACTGATGTGAAGGAAAAGGTCGCGTTCGTGTGCGCCGGGACCCGCGTCGCCGAAACCGCGGGGTGTTCCTGGTTCTCCGCGCGAATTCATGACAGGCAGGGAACACTGCTCCAGCGCCATGAGGCCATAGAACGGTGTCACGCTGGAGCCGGCGATGTGAGTGAGTAACTGCCGATACGCGTCCGGAAGAGCCGTATCGTGCTTGGCCTCGAACGCGGCGATACGTGTTTCCGTCAACGTCGGGCCGAGGCGGAACTGGTGGTGCTCTTCTCCGAAGGATCGCCACCAACGACTCTCACCACCACCGACACCAAACCGAGAGATCGCAGTCAGATCCCGCCCGGTCGGATTCCAGCGTCGCGGGCGAGCAGCGCGGCCTGTACCCGGTTGTCGCACCCAAGCTTGGTCAGGATGCGACTGACATAGGTCTTCACGGTGGCTTCGCTCATATGCAGCCGCCTGCCCGCGTCCGCGTTGGAGAGGCCCTCGCCGAGCAGCGCGAGCACGTCGCGCTCCCGCGCCGTCAGCCCGTCGACGCGCTGTCTGGCCTCGTCCGTGCGGGTGGTGGCCTCCGGGGAAGCAAGGGCGTCCACCGCGTGCCGGGTGGCCGCAGGCGAGAGATAGGCGTTCCCGGCCGCCGCTGCCCGCACCGCATGGATCAGCTCCTCGGGGGCGGAGTCCTTGAGCAGGAAGCCCACGCCACCGTGGCCGAGCGCGCGCAGCACGTTGTCACGCTCGCCGAATGTGGTGAGGATCAGCACCCGCACGTCCGGCGCGGCGCGGCGCAACTCGGTCAGGGCCGCCAGTCCGTCCATCACCGGCATCTGGATGTCCAGCAGAGCCACGTCCACGGCGGTGCCCCGGGCACTCTCCACCGCCTCACGGCCGTTTCCCGCCTCGGCTACGACGTCGATGTCGTCGGCCGAGGTGAGGATCATCCTGATGCCGGCCCGGATGAGCGGCTCGTCGTCGGCGACGAGGACCCGGATCACACAGCCTCCTGCGTGGTGTCGGTCGTGGAGCGGATGGCGTGGCCCCGCCATCATGCCCTGACCCGATCGGGTGCGTCACACAGAGGTCCGGCTTAACCGTGCGCGGGATCACGTCGCTTCGAAGGTGTCCTTCGCGACCAGCTTCTTGTCACTGAAGCAGAACCGGAAGACGGTCACGGTGTCGAGGCCGTCCTCGTCGGAGGTGAAGTGGCGGCAGGCCGCGCCCTCGGGCAGCTTCGGACCCTGGTCCTTCAGATCCGTCGTCAGCCACGAGTCCTCGTCGGGTAGTTTGTCCTGTACATCCGCCTCGGCATCGCCCACTTTCACCGACTCATACACACTCGGCGATATCTCGGCCTTCTTCATCTCCTTCATCACCCCTTTCACCCCCCATGTCCCCAGGGCGACGAAGGCTCCGACCAGGATGACAGCGGTGACGGCGCAGCCGATGGCCACGTTCTTCTTGTTGGTCATGGCGGTGGTGAACTCCGTTGGCGGATCGATACGGTTGATGACCGCTCCACCCTCGCCCGCCGCTCCCCTCCTCATCTGCCCCACAAAGTCGTCCCCGAGGCCTACGGAGGTCGCGCCGTCCGGGCCGGGCCTCGGCTCGCCGTCCCCGGTGTCGTACGGCAGCATGCCGGCGATACGGAACCCACCGTCCGCGGTGGGACCGGTGTGCACCATGCCACCGACGAGCCCGGCCCGTTCCCGCAGTCCCCTCAGTCCCTGGCCGCCACTGATCGCGGCCGGCCCCTGCGCCGCCCCGGCCGGTACGGGCCCGTTGGCGACCTCCACCACCAGGCTGTCCGGCTCGTAGCGCAGGGCCAGGCTGATCGGGGCGCCCGGCGCGTGCTTGTGGGCGTTGGTCAGGCCTTCCTGTGCTATGCGGAACGCCGTGTGTTCGACGGCGGGCACCAGCGGCCGCCGGGCGCCCGACCGGTGAAGCTCCACGGTCGCGCCCGCGGCCCGGGAGGACTCGACCAGACCGTCGATGGAGGCGACCGGTCGGGAAACCGGACGTCCGCCGGCCCGGCCGTCGGGCACGTTCCGGTCCTCGCGGAGGATCCCGACGGCCTCGCGCAGCTCCCCCATCGCGGTCACGGAGGCTTCCCGCAGGATCCGTACCCCTTCCCGCTGGCGGCCGGTCAGCTCCGGATCGACCTGCAAGGCGCCCGAGTGCACAGATATCAGGGCGAGTTGGTGGCCGAGGCTGTCGTGCATGTCCCTGGCTATACGGTGGCGCTCCAGCAGGCGCGCCTCCCGTGCCACCATCGCCTGCTCCCGTACGAGCTGGTCGTTGTTGCTCCGCAGCGCACCGAGCAGCGCACGGCGCTGGGCCCGGTAGCGGGCAGCCAGCCACGGCACGATCGCCAGTGCCAGAAATACCCCTGCGCCCAACGCGACCATGGTGACCGGCGACGGGCCGGAACCGGCGGTGATCTCGCCGTGGGCGGTCAACGCCGCATGGGCCGCGAGCGCGGCGGCGTACACGGCGGCCACGCGCCAGGGCTTCACGATGCGGCTGCCCGCCGACCAACTCGCGTAGACCAGCAGCGGAACTGCGGCGATCAGCTCCCCGGCCGCGGCGGCGGAGAGGACCAGCACCGTCGCCGGCAGGGCGCGCCGGGTCAGCGACAGCAGGGCGACGCCCGCGACGACGGCGAGGGTCCGGCCCCCGAACCCGGCCCCCACGGCGTCGAACACCCCAGCGATCCCGGCAAGAGCAACGGTGAGCGCGGCCTCCCCGGCGATCCGGTAGCGGCTCCAGGGCGACGCGGCGGCAAGCCGGGGCAGGAGCGCCCGGGCGACGCGGGGGATGTCTGCTTCTTCCACTTCCACGGACCGACGATAGGCGAGGAGCGGGAGCACCCACATCATCCCTCCGTCGTACCGGCGAACGACGAAAGTCGCCGACCGCAGCCAGGACGAGCGTTGTCGGAGCGGCCGTGGTGTCGCCGTCGGTCGTTCCTGGCCGCGACTTCCGGGAACTGCGCCGGGGCGGCCGCCACGGTGACGATGGACCGGTCGGGCCGGAAGTCCGGCAGGCGGTACACAGCCGGGCAGTACGAGAAGAAGACAACGGGAGACGTCACATGGACAGCGCACGCGTACAGGCACACGAGCGGTTCACCATCCGGCAGAAGATGACCCTCAGGACCAAGGAGTACGTGGTGACCGCGGCCCGGCCGGACGGCTCCGAGGGCGAGGTCGTCGCCTTCGCCCAGCAGAAACGGATCACCCTCAGGGAACAGATGGCCTTCTACACCGACGAGTCCAAGGAACTCGTCCTGTGCGCCTTCGAGGCCCGCCAGGCCCTCGACCTCGAAACCGTGTACGACGTACGGGACGCGGTGGGTCAGACCATCGGGTCCTTCCGCAACGAACCCGTCGCCTCCCTCCTTCGCTCGACCTGGAGCATGCGACAGCCGGGCACGATGGATCTCACCGGGCGCGAGCGCAACCGGGTGGTGGCCGGGGTGCGCCGGATCTGGGAGTGGCTGCCGTTCACGGACTTCGTGCCGTTCCCCTGGCCGTACCACTTCGATTTTACCGAGGGTGACAAGCGGTTGATGGCGGTCGACAAGAAGTTCGGGCTGCGAGACCGGTACGTGCTCGACATCCTCGCCCCCGACCTCGACCGCCGCCTCGCCATCGCGCAGGCCGTGGCGCTTGACGCGCTGGAGGAGCGCTGACGCGCGGCGGTATCGGCGTGCGGCGCGCCGGCACGGCTTCGGGAGGGACCCACCGAGGCGTAAACCGCCGGACCGCCGGGGCCTTGCCGGACGGACCGGAATCGGGAATCACTTACTGATCGTTTCAGAATGAGATCGGTGTGGTGGTTCGGCAGTTGGGGGTTGGGGGTTGGGTCGGCAGGATCTGGTGGGTGTCTGCTGGCCTTGTGCCTGATGGCCTGTGGGAACGTCGCAGTCCCGCTGCTGCCGGTTCGTCCGTCTCGACGGCACCGGTATCCCGCGCGGCCGCCGGCCGGTGACCGTGCTGCTCTGGGGGGGGCATCGTTTACTTGCTGCGCAAGAGTGTGGGCCGGCGGGGCGTTGCCGCGGAGCTGGTGGGCTGCAGTGGGGTGACGGCCTGGCGGCGTCTGCGGGCTGCGGGGCCGGCCACGCCACCGGCCACGGCGGCTGTTCGCCGACCGCGGGTACGACTTCGACAAGCACCGGCGCCTCGTCCGCGCACGTGGGACCACACCCGAGATCGCCCGCCACGCCGCCCCGCACGGCTCGCAACTGGGCAGGACACGTCGTCGAGCGGACCTTCGCCTGGCTCCACCAGTTCAAACAACTGCGCATCCGCTACGAGAGATACGAGCCGACCTCCACCTCGGACTGCTCCAACTCGCCGACAGAATAATCTGCTTGAGGCGACTCCGGACCTCATTCCGAAACAATCAGCAAGGCTGTCGTTTATGGTGCGGCGTCCGCTGATGAGATTCTGGCCGCTGCTGTCGAGCATCTACGCCCCCACGACAGTGTTCACGCCACACCCCACACCCCCCGTCCTGACAGGACATGCCCGGGAGCCCCGGCCGCGCGGCGGCTCCCGCGCTCAGGCGAACAGGCGAGCGCTGCCCCCTTTGCCGCAGACATGAGGAACGGACGCCCCTGACCGCAGCCTCTCGGGGACGGCCGACGAAGGCCGCTCACCCATCCGCTTGAACGAGACGTGACGCGCCGGGTGCTGAGCCGCGCGGACAGTACGCCAGGCACCTTCGCGGTGACCGCCGCGATCAGCTTCCGCACGCTCCAGCACCGCTTCGTGCCGTACGCGCGCGCCGGGGGCCCTCCAGGCCGCCCGTTGTCCGAGTCGAATACCACCGCGCGGGCAAATCCGGAGAGGCCGCAGCGAGGATGTGTCGAACTGGGCGAGGACGCTGTCCTCGGCGGCCCGGCGGCCGTGCCGCGTTCGGGCGTCATCAGGCCGATCGGCACGCCACGGTCATCGGTGCCGTACGCCGTGGCGGCCGGGCCACCGTCCTCGCGGGGTGAAAAACGTGGCGAGGCCCGTCTTCCGGGTTCGCCGCCCACCTCGCGAACTCAGGTCATCACACGGTTCATGCCCCATACCGGCGTCCACTTCGCCCACGCCCGCTTCCTGCTCCCACTCCTCCTCCGCCTCGCTCCCACCCTGTCCCGCGCCCACCCCCGCACCACCGTCACCGTCCTGGCCCGCGCAGCCCTCGTCTCGGCATGACGGGGCGGCCATCTGGCCCCTGATCTGGGGCAACGCCCCTTGGGCAGCGGTTGTGCGACAGTGGGGATCATGCGTCCTACGAGGGAAGAGCCCATGCGAATCGGCGAGGTGGCCGCGGAAGCGGGAGTCAGCACCCGGGTGCTCCGCTACTACGAGCAGCAGCAACTGCTCGCCTCGACCCGGACGCCCGCCGGGCATCGCGAGTACGAGAGCACCGCCGTGGAGCGGGTCCGGCTCATCCAGCTGCTCTACGGCGCGGGGCTCTCCAGCAGGACCATCCGCGGGGTACTGCCCTGCGTGGAGGCGGGTGAAGCGACCCCGGAGCTGCTTCAGCTCCTGGCAACCGAACGTCAGCGCACGGAACAGCAGATCTCCAGCCTGCTCACCGCACGCGACCGCCTGGACGACGTGATCGAGGCCACCGTCAACCCCCACCACGACTGTGTCGAACGTGCCTTGACGCGGTGAGGAACCCGGCGCTTGCACTTGACACCGGTGTCAAGCCATAGCGTCCGGAGTCATCGGCAGGGCGCCGACACCATGAAGCCGGCGTGCGTCGGCACCGTGGGATGTGGTTCAGGAGATGACGATGAGTGAGGCGTTCGGGTTCCGCGAGTTCGGCGGGCCGCAGGTTCAGGAGTTCTTCGACCGGCCGGATCCGGTGCCGAATCCGGCGGAAGTCCTGATACGGGTCACCGCCGCCGGCGTCAATCCCCTCGATCACAAGCTGCGTTCCGGCATCGCTCCGCAATTCTTCGGTGAACGGCCCTTCCCTCAGGTGTTCGGGGCGGAAGCCACCGGTGTCGTACTGGCCGTGGGAGCGGAGGTCGAGGGACTCGACGTGGGCGACACCGTGTTCGGCTGCGCGCTCACCGGGGCCGGAACCTACGCGGGGACCACGGTCCTGCTCGGGACCAACACCGCGCGCAAGCCCGAGGCGCTCCGCGACGACTGGGCGGCCACCATCCCTGTAGCGGCCACGTCCGCCCTGAACGCGGTGGACCAGCTCGACCTGCCCAGCGGCGCGACGGTACTGATCAACGGTGTCGGCGGAGGCGTCGGGCTCGCGACCGCGCAGGTCGCTCGCGATCGTGGTCTGAACGTCATCGGTACGGGCAGCACCGCCAAGCGGACGCTCGCCGAAGCCGCCGGCGCGACGTTCGTCGACTACACCGACGGCCGTGTCGCCGCCCGGGTGCGCGAGCTCGCACCGGACGGCGTCGACGGCCTGGTGGACCTCGTCGGCGGCGAGTCCCTGCGCACTGTGGCACCGCTGACCCGCGAGCCGAAGAAGGTGGTCTCCGTCGCCGACGAGACGGTGGCCGAGCTGGGCGGCGAGATGGTACGCCGTCGCGCGGACCGGGCCGACCTGGAACACGCGGCCGCACTCATGGTGCAAGGGCGCCTCGACCCGTACATCGTCAAGACGTACCCCCTCTCGCGGGCGGCCGAAGCCCTGGCCCTGGTGGAGAGCGGCCACGCTCCCGGCAAGGTCGTCATCGACCTGACCCACCGGACCGCGTCCGCGAGCTGAGCGCGACACGGGCTGCGCCGAGGCGGCTCGGGGCGCCCCGGGCCCGGCAGCGCTACGGACCGCACCCACCCCGCCGCTACGGACCACTGCCGAACCGGTGCCGGGCCGCCCTCTGAGCAGTTCACCCGGAACGCCTCGGCGCGCTCCGGCGGTGCGCTTCGAGCGCTCGGTAGCAGCCATTCGGCGCGGCGTGTGCGGCAGGTTCCGGGGCAGTGCCGGCACGGTCGGGTGCGGCACTGGGCGGCAGGATCCGCAGGGCACGCACGACCGTGCGGCCCGCCGCCCCGGGGCGGCCTTGATGCCCCGGGACCGCTCCAGGCGCGCCCTCGTCGCACAGGCCGACGGCTGCGGGCAGACGGCGAGCCGACCGGAATCCGGGTCGCACGACACGACGGCGCTGTGCCTGGCCAGCTCGGGGAGATGGCCAGGCACAGCGCCCGCAGCCTCGCACCGGTGACAGGAAGCCCCCCAGACCCGCTCGCCTCCCCGGTGCGGTCGCCGAAGACTGGAGCCACGTAGAGGACTGTTCGCCCCACCAGGCGCATATGTCGTATCGGCCCTAGTTTGGGATGGTCTGCATTCGCACCACCGAGGAGCCGCAATGGGCGACAGCGCGATGGACAAGGCCAAGGGCAAAGCCAAGGAAATGACCGGTAAGGCCACCGGAAACCGACGCAAGGAGGCCGAAGGCAGGACCGACCAGGCCAAAGGCAAGACGAAGGACACCATGGAGGGCGCTCGCGACCGCGCCAAGGGCATGAAGGACTCCATGCGCGACGAGAGCTGAGCGCCCACGGGGAAGCCCTCTCCCGCCACCAGGCGAATTCCAGGAGTCGTTGCAACACGTGATCACCGACGTGTGGTGGCGAGCAGTTCAGACGGACGCTCGGCTGGGGTTTCCCAGCCGAGCGTCCTGCGTGAGCGGGTGTTGAGCTCGGCAGCGACGGTGTCCAGGTCCTCACAGCTGTAGTGGGACAGGTAGGTGCCCTTGGGGAAGTACTGCCGGAGCGGGCCGTTCGTGTTCTCATGTGAGCCCGTGCCCCCCAGTGGCCGAGGACCGCCTGATGAAGGGGTGGCTGGCACTTGTTCGCCTGACGCTGGGGGCGTCGGCGGGCCCGCCCGGTCCCCGGGACCTTGGTGATTCAGGGCGGAGCTCTCCGCGGCCCTGGACGTAAAGCGTCTGGTAGATGGTCTCGTGCGCCACGCGCATCTCCAGGTCGTCGGGGAAGTCCTGTCCCGGCGGACTGGGCGGGGTGGCAGCCGGTCGCACGGGCTGGGCGGCGTGGGGCGCGACAGGTCCACGTGGTGCCGCGCCGGAGAGCGCCGTTGCGGCGTATCTCCCGGCTGACCGTGGAGGAGCCGCAGCCCAGCGCGTGCAGGGCTCGTCCGGATGGTCCCCTTCTCCCGTAACCGGTCGGCGATGTGGTTGCGTTCGAATTCGGAGAGGTACCGGATCGTCAGCGTGGACGACTGGATCGCCGTCCGGATCGCCGAGGTCGATCTCCTACGCCACCCCATCACTCTGTCGGCCAGGAACCTCCCACAGAACGGCAAGGATCTCCCTCTCCGTTCGAGAGGCCCCATCTGAGGCGCCAGTGGACACCCCTGGGCTGAGCGGCTGTTGTCAGTGGCCTCTGTGAGAATGCCTCGGTCAACCTCATGATGGGGAGAGATTATGGGTACTTGGGATATCGGCCCCTTCGACAACGACACCGCGGCGGACTTCTGTGGCGGCCTCGACGAGGCGGCCACAGGCGAACGTGAAGGCATCGACCTCCATACGTCGTCCCATCAGCGGGATACCAATTTCCGGCGCGGCAGCCCGCAAAGGGGCGAGCCGACGGCTGGAAACGGGGCCAACGCATGATCAACAGCGGCCAGGAACAGTCGGAAACACCTGGGCAGGGGCCGATCCAGGAGTAAGCGGAAACCTCTACCTGTTGAACAGAATGCCTGTTTCACAGGCCCTTTATGGCTCGGTCAGGGCACGGCAGTCGCGGTGCCGCGGCTTGGCCGGCGGCCGGGGCGGCTCTCTCCGGCCGGCTCGCACCACACATGCGCGTGCCGTGGATCGACGCCAGGCGGTTACGCGACAGTCGGAATGCCTGCCCGCCGAGCACTGACGACGCGGGGGCAGGCGCGGGCAGTTCGCTCGGCTGTCCATTCGGGGCCTCATCCGTCTGGGGGGAGAGAAACGAATCTGTCGGTGGGGAAGGAATAACCTGTGCGGTGGGGTGGCACGGTCCGGTCATGAAGATGATCAGCATGGTGGCCGCGGCTGCCGTCGGTGCCTGTCTCGTCGTCGCACCGGTGACCGAGGCGTCAGCGGAGCGGAACTGGAACAAGAAGGTGAAGTGCGAGCAGGCCGATCCCGAGGGGCGGGTGATCCCCACTCGTTACGGCAACGGCGATCTCGGCTGGAACCACTTCTCCGGCAAGCACAACATCAAAAAGTGCCGGGTGGTCGACGCGGCCCTGGCCGGGAGGGTGGACAAGAAAAGCGGAGGGAGGCTCGAGTATTACGGGGTCGCCCGCAAGCAGACCAAGCTGGTCAACATCGTGGTCATCGTGCAATACGCCCGCCGTACGGCCGACGGTGAGTACGACGCGGGCAGGGGAAAGAAGATCGGTGTCATCACCGCCTACTGCAAAGGCATGACCAAGTGCCCGAACTGGGTCAACGAGTGAGCGGCGTTGGCGAGGAGACGGTCGAGCAGCAGGCGTACCTCACGCGCTTCCTTCTCGACTACACGGCGGCGCCCCTTGTCCAGGGAATCTTCCTGCGCGGTGTGCTGCCTGCGCGGGACACGGTCCGGATCGTGACCGGCGCCGCCGACACGGTCGCGGCGCGCGAGATGGTCGCCTACGAGATCCCGTTGTCGGACGAGGACGACGAGCCGGTCACCGCCCCGCTGGTGCTGGGCTGGACGCGCACGCTCGCATCCGCCGCTCTCCCCCGCACGGACGCGTCCGTAATGGGCATGCCCCTGGTCCCGGTGGACACCGCCGTCCTCGAACCCGCGGGCCCGACCGGCACGGACCAGGCGCTGCGTGTGCTGCGCACGCTGGCCTGGCCGTTCCTCGAGAACCCGCCGAGCCCCCCGCTCTGCGGATTCCTCTTCACCGGCCGGAACAGCATGCGCCTCTACCTCGCCGCCGAAAAGGCCGACGGCCTGATCGCGGCCGACATCCAGCTCACCGGCGCCTTGACCGCCCTGCTGGCCGCCCTGCCCTCACTCGTCGACGAAGAGGAACGCTGGACGCCAGACACATCCGACCCCCACTGTGTCCACGTAGTCGACCTGACCACCTGGTAGCCCGGCACACGGCACCAGGTCGCCTCAAGAGCTGGCCTGCTGCCGTCCGAGAAGCGGCATGGTGCCCGGGGGATTCGCCGCCCCCGCCGTCACTCCCCGCGCGAACCTCCAATCGTTACGGCGGGGCCCGGTTCACGCCTGGGGGCGGTGGGGATTTGTTGCACGTGCAGGGGTTCCGGGGCCGGCGCCCGCCAGGGTGGCGCGGCAGGATGAGGGTCTACGCATCGGCCGGCTCGGAAGCGGATGCGTCGCGCCGCTCCGGGCAGTCGATGATCACTGCACCGCGGTAACGGTCCGGTGAGATCGTCGACATCACGTCGAGTGACGCGTCGGGTACGGGCAGCAGGTGGGCGTCGACCCAGGTGTCCCCCGTGGCCGTGTTGGCCCATGGGTCCTCGATCACGACGGCCCCGGGGACGGCGCCGTGGCAGAGCACCCAGTGCGGCACGTCGAACCCCTGCATCCCGGCGAGCGAGACCAGGAGCAGCACGTGTTCCCGTCGGCCGATCGCGCTCCGGATCTCGGTCATGGGCAGGTGGCGTGAGTCGATCGGGACACCGGCCCGCCCGGCGTCCGTCCGCGACACGCGTTGGAGTACGGCGCGCCACTCCTGCTCGCTCGGCGGTAGGTGGTCGAGCAGGACGGGCCGGTCCGCGTCGAGAAAGACCTCGACCGCGGACGACGGCCACGTTCGACGAACGGCGACGCCCAGTCCGACGGGTTCGCACGCGGGGAAGTTCGTCGCGTCGCGCCACAGCGTCAGCTCCGCCGGGCGGTCGAGCGACTCCCGCGGCAGCGCCCCCGCGTGTGCCTGTGCGACCAGGGCGGTGACGGCGCCGCACGTGAAGTGCGTGGTCTGTCCGTAGTACGGGGGCTCGGCCACCGCGCCGTCGCACAGCCAGCGCACGTAGCCGGAACCGGGTCCTCCCGCGTCCTGCGCCTGCGTGAGCGGGACACGCAGCGGGGCGAAACCTGCTTCGGCGGCTGCCTCGGGGCTCGCCGTCCACCCTTCCCACTTGACCTGCGCGAGGCCCTGGTGACGTGCGTGGGAGACCACGGCGTCGACGGCCGCCGGCATGTCACCTACGGCGTCGACGATCTTCAGGTAGGCGGTGTTCGGGCGTGCCGTCACGAGCGCGGCAGCGGCCCAGTCCTCGCCGTCGTCCCCGGGAACGGCCACGACCTGCGGGGCGTGGGCGGAACGGTCGACCGCGCGCCAGCGCTCCAGCACGTCGTGTCCGAGCCGCCTCAGCGGGGTCGGCAACGCGTCGGGCTCGAAGGGGACGACGGTGCCCTTCAGTGGCGTTTCCTGGTGGGGTGGCATTCCGGGACTCCTGACGGGTCGGGAGGGGGCAGGGGTTGGGGTCGGCCCGCAGTTCTCCCGTGGCGGTGCGGGCTCCAGGGTCCGGGCCGCGTGGCGGTTGGGGAGGGATCGGGGGTCGGTGCGGGGTTGACGCGCCGTGCGGTGTTCCCGGGGGGTGAGGTGGTGTAGGAGTCGGTGCGGGTGTGCTGCTCGGCGTCACGCTCGGGACTGTCGGAGCACCCAGACGAAGTACGGTGCGCCTACCAGGGCGATCATGAGGCCCGCCGGGACTTGGGCAGGTGCGACGAGCGTGCGGCCGAGGGTGTCGGCCACGCAGACCAGCAGCCCGCCGAGCAGCATCGCAACCGGGATCACGCGGCCGTGGCGGGCGCCGACCAGTGACCGGGCGAGGTGCGGGGCGACGAGCCCCACGAAACCGACGACGCCGACGGCGATCACGCTGAACGCCGCGAGGACCGCGGCGATCGCCAGTGCGGCGAAGCGTGTACGTTCCAGCCTGACGCCGACGACGCGCGGGGTGTCCTCGTCGACGGCGAGCAGGTCGAGCCGGCCGCGCATGGCGTACAGGGTGGGGAGTGCGAGTGCCAGTGCCACCGCGACCGGTGCGACGTCGGGCAGCGTGCGCCCGTACGTCGTGCCGGAGAGCCAGGTGAAGATCCGGGGCGTGTTCCACGGGTCGGCACGCAGCAGGAGGAACGTGGTGACGGAACTGAGGCCGTACCCGCAGCCGATGCCGATCAGCACGAACCGGTCGGGCAGGAGGCCGCCGCGCCAGGCCAGCAGGGCGATCACCGCGAACGTGGCGAGCCCCGTCACGACCGCCGCGGCGACGAGCAGCGGCCGTCCGCCGGGCAGGCCCGACGTCACGACGCTCGCCGCGCCCAGCCCGGCGCCCGCCGTGATGCCGAGCACCCCCGGCTCCGCCAGCGGGTTGCGCACCGCGCTCTGCACGGCGCAGCCTGCCAGTCCGAGCGCCGCGCCGGCGAGGACCGCGGCGGCCACGCGCGGGACCCGGTCGTCGAGCGCCTGGCCGATGAGGTCCGGGGCGGTTCCCCGGACCCAGAGCGCCACGTCCCCCGTCCGCAGCCACAGGCTCCCCGCGAGGACCGCCACGAGGACCGCCGCGGCCAGGAGTGCCACCGCGCCGAACACGACGAGGAGGAACGCCCGGCGCGACCGTGTGCGGACGCGCGCGTTGGGTGGTTGACGGAGCTGGCCCGTGTCGCGGAGGCGGAGGGCGAGGACCACGATCACGACGGCGCCGAGCAACGCGGTCGGCACACCCGTGGGAATGGAGGCGGCCCCCTCGGCACCCTGCACCGCACGCAGTGACGCGTCCGCGAGCAGGATGAGCAACGCGCCGAGCAGCCCGGACGCGGGTACCAGGAGGAGATGCCGGCGCAGCGCCCGGAACCGTCCCGCGATCAGGCGGGCCAGGACGGGGGCGCCGAGTCCGACGAAGGCGATCGGGCCCGCGAGTGTCACCGCCGTACTGGTCAGGAGCACCGCGCAGAGCACGGCGGTCACGCGGGTGGTCCGAATCGGTACGCCGAGGGTGGACGCGGCGTCGTCGCCGAGGTTCATCACGTCCAGCCGCCGGGACAGCGCCAGGGCCACGCACAGCACCATGGCCACGAGGGGGAAGGCGCGTACCGACGCGTCGATGTTCAGTTGCGCGAGTGAACCGCTTCCCCAGGCGAAGAGACTGGTCGTGTTCTGGTCGAACAGGATGAGCAGCATCGCGGTCGCCGCGTCCAGGGCCATCGCTGTCGCCGATCCGGCGAGGATGAGGCGCGTGCCCGTGGTGCCCGCGGCCCGGCCCGCGAGGACCAGCACGAGCGCCGCCGCGAGCAGGCCGCCGGCGAAGGCGACGGCGCCCGACGCCCACAGCGGGACGGCGAGGCCGAGGGCCGCGACGAGGGAGAGCGTGAAGTAGGCCCCGGCCGTGACCGCCAGGGTGTCGGGGGAGGCGAGCGCGTTGCGCGTCACGGACTGCAGCAGCGCTCCGGCGGAGCCGAGGGCGAAGCCCACGGCGACACCCGCGAGGAGGCGCGGCAGACGCGAGCCGGCGAGGATCTCGCCGACCGGCGCACCGTCGGCGCTCTCCCGTTCGCCGGCGAGATGCCGCACCAGGTCCTCGACGCCGACGCCCGACGTCCCCTGCGTCAGGTGCCACATGCCCACCAGGGCGGTCACGACGAGAAGCAGCGCCAGGACGGCCACTCCGGTGGGCCCGCCGCCGTGCTCGGCCTGCGGCAGCGGCTTCCGTCCGGACGCCGATATCCGCGGTGTGTTCACCTCTCGCGGTGTGTTCACCTCTCGCGGTGTGTTCACCTCTTGCGGTGTGTTCACTTCTTGCGGTGTGTTCACTTCTTGGCGAGTACGTTGACGTACGCGTCGATCGCCTGCTCGCAGGAGCGCGGACCGCCGGCGCCCCACACCCGCGCCGGGAACGCGTGCGCACGGCCTTCCTTCACCGCCGGGATCGACTTCCAGATCGGGTTCTTCTCCAGGGCCTCGACATATCCCCCCACCCCTTCGTCGTTGGCGTGGAAGAGGTTGGCGTTCCCCACCGCGGTGAGTCCCTCGACGTCGGTCTGCGCGAGGCCGTAGGCGGGATCGACGCCCCCGTCCCCGTGCGCCTTGTTGACGTCGTCGGTCCACGCGGGGTTCATGCCGAGCTGCTGGCCTATCGCGGTGAACAGGGCGCCCTCGCCGTAGGGGCGGACGGTGAGGTTGCCTCCCTGGAGCCATCCGTCGAAGAACAGGAAGTCCTTCGTCGGCAGATCGGCGTCGATGACCCGCTTCTTCGCCGTCGCGAGGTGCTCGTCGAACTCCCCCAGGACCTGATCGGCCCGCTCGGTACGCCCCGTCGCCTCGCCGATCATGCTGAACACGTCCCGCATGTTCCCGATCGGGTCGGCCGGGTTCGCCCCCCGCGTGGCCATCACGGGCACGCCTCGCTTCTCCAGCTTCTTGATGGTCTCGTCGTCGGCGTCGAACGCCTCCACGACGACAAGGTCGGGCTTCGCCGCGTAGAGGGTGTCGAGGTCGGGCTCCTCACGGGTACCGATATCCGTCACCCCGTCGGGCAGCTTCTCCGCGCTGACCCAGGTGCGGTATCCCTTCGCGTCGGAGACCGCGGCCGGGGTGACGCACAGGGTCAGCGCGTCCTCGATCTGCTGCCATTCCAGGACCGCGATCCGCTCGGCGGGCTTGTCGAGTGTGACCTGCCGGCCGACACCGTCCTTGAAGGAGACCGGCTTCTTCGAGGTTGTCGTGGTGTCCTGGGCGCAGCTCTTCGACGAGGGCGACGCGCTGCCGCCGGTCTCGGCTTTGTCGACACCGGTCGTGCCGCAAGCCGTTGCGGCGAACACGACGAGCCCTGCGGAGGCCGACGCGGCGAGACGACTGGCACGGTTCATGAAGGGTCCTCTTTCTTACGGTTCGTATGAGCGGCGGATGCGCCGCTCCGGGCGGAGTGCCGCCCGAGTGGGTCGATGCGGACACGGCCCGTGCGAGGGTCCACGCCGACCTCGACACGGATGTCGTAGACCGCGCCGATGTTCTTCGCGGTGAGGACGTCGGCGGGCGCGCCCGCCGCATGCACCCGGCCGGAGCGCATCAGGACCAGCGTGTCCGCGACACGGGAGGCCTGGTCGAGGTCGTGCAGCACGATCCCCACCGCGGCGCCGTGCTCCTCTACGAGATCGCGCACCAGGTCGAGCGTCTCGATCTGATAGCGCAGGTCCAGGTGGTTCGTGGGCTCGTCCAGCAGCACGACGCCGGTGTCCTGCGCCAGGCAGGCCGCGAGCCAGACACGCTGCATCTCCCCGCCCGAGAGTTCCCCGACCGGCCGGCCGGCCATGTCCCCGACGCCGGTGATACCCATGGCGTGCTCGATGGCGCCGCGGTCCCCGGTGGACAAGCCGGCGAAACCACGCCGGTACGGGTGGCGTCCGAACGCCACGACCTCCCCCACCGTCAGCCCTTGAGGCGCGGGCCTCGACTGCGAGAACAGTGTGACCTCACGCGCGAACTCGCGGGCGCTGAGCAGGTGTGCCTCGCGCTCGGGGTGTGCGTCGCGGGAACCGAGCGTCACCCGGCCGTCGTCCACCCGGTGCAGTCGGGAGAGCGCGCGCAGCAGCGTGGACTTCCCACTGCCGTTCGGCCCCACCAGAGCGGTCGCGCGACCCGGTTCCAGAGCCAGCGAGACGCCGTGGACGACCGGCGCCCCGCCGTACCGCAGTACCAGATCGTGCCCACGGAGAGCACCCGAAGGCGTGGCCGGATCGGCCGCACGCCGACGGGCGCGCCGGGATGAATTCATAAACATTGACGGGTCCGGACGGTTGGAGGAGCAACGGCTGCGGCACCCTCCGTCCGGCCGATGCCGAACAGCCCGCAGACTCTCCGGCGCCCGGAAACACCGCACGCGGCGAGCAACAACTAAGGGTTGCCTAACTCGAAGAAGGTTATAGTCCGCTTGCCATGTCGACAATCAGGAGTTCTGGACACCCGATACGGGATTCCGGACACCGGAGGGGGCGCCGTCGGCCGCGTCGAAGAACGCGCCCGGTGTGGTTCCCATGGCCCGCCGGAAGGCGGCGATGAAGGTGCTGGGCTGCGCGTAGCCGAGCGTCTCGGAGACGGTCTGCACATCGAGCCCCTCGGAGAGCAGTGTCAGTGCCCGATGGACGCGCAGTGCCTGTCGCCACTGCGCGAAGGACAGCCCTGTCGCGTGGCGGAACGCGCGGGTGATCGTCCGGTCGCTGATCCCCAGCGCGCGCGCCCACTCGTCCAGCGAGCGGCAGTCGGCAGGATCGTCCAGCAAGGTTTCGGCGATCGCGTCGATCCGGGCGTCGCCGGGCAACTGCAACGCGAACTGGCGCTCCGACGGCTGGAGCACGTCGAACACGACCGACTCCGCCCGTGCCCTGGCCGCGGCGTCGAGATCCGTGCGGGACAGATGAGTCAGCAACGACTCCAGCACCGGTGGCATCGCGATCGCCATCGGCTCCTCGAACGCGAACGGCGTGCGGTCGGGGGCGAAGAAGGCGTCGTGGAACACCGCACCCGCCGTCGCCCGGCCCCCGTGCACCACTCCGGCCGGCATCCACAGCCCGTGCCCCACGGACACGGTGAAAATACGGTCCTCCACACGGGACGTCAGAGTTCCCCCGCGCACCCAGACGAGCTCGTGCAGGGGATGCGAGTGCGGCGCCCACTCCGTGGGAACAGGGGGAACCCGCGAACCGGCGATGATGACATAGGGGGCTGCCGCCCGCTCCGGAAGCGCCGAGGCCCGGCGCACCACGGTGCCCGTCTCGCGCCGCCACATCCCGGGACTCACACCATCACGAGATGATCGGACCATGCGAAGGAGTCTATCCGGGACCCACACCGACGCCGGAGGCCCCGTAGCCCTGTTCACATGCAGTGGGACCAAACACCAATTCCGTGAGGACGATCAACGGAACGCGGCCTCGGTGACGCCGCGTCATCCGGGATCTTGGTGCGGTTCGGCGGTTCGGCGGTTCGGCGGTTCGGCGGTTCGGCGGTTCGGCGGTTCGGCGGTTCGGCGGTTCGGCGGTTCGGCGAAAGACACCGTTGGGTCCGGGCCGGGCACCGGGGGCGTGGGCGGGCCCCGGCCGTCTCCCTCGATCGCTCCGGCCGGCGCCGCCGCCACCACGCCGGGGCGACGGGCGCTCAGGCCCGGTGTGCGTGTCAGCCGGCGGATCCGGCCCTGCGCCGTGCCGCCAGGACTCCGTCGGACGCTGCCCGTTCCGGGCCGGATTCCGGGTTCGGCACAAGAGGGATACCGGCTTGCGGGCAGCGGGCAGGCCGAGACTTCGCGCCGCGAGAACTCGGCCCGGAGGGAGATCGGACCGCGCAGATCGGTGCCGTGAGCGCCGTCGAGGCAGGACAGCAGACCGGCCGAGTGCGCGCTGCCGGCATCACCGTCGGCGGCATGGACGCGTGCCGCGTGGCGGGCCACACCCCGCGCCGGTGGCAGACCGCGCGCGGCCGGGGTATGTACGAGTGCGCGGTCAGCCTTGCCATTCTCAGGAGGCCAGGACGCATCAGCCGCACGCCGTCCAGGAAGTGACGTCGCCGGCCTGCTTTCGCCGGTGGCGGCAAGTGACGAGAGCAGTGATCGCGGCGGTGGGCCCGCGCTGTCCACCAGTTCTGCCAGTCGGCTCCCGAATGTGATCAGCCGTCGGCCGTGGACTCTTGGCCGCGCTCGTTCGCGCGGTCGATCTCGGCCATGTGTTCCTCGGCCCACTCACGAAGCCTGGCCAGCGGTTCATCCAGTGTCAGGCCGAGTGGGGTGAGCCGGTAGTACACACGTGGCGGCACCGACGCTTCCACCCGACGGTTGACCAGGCCATCACGGGTCAGCCCCTGAAGAGTGACCGACAGCATCTTCTGCGAGACGCCGGTCATCCTGCGCTGCAGTTCCGCGAAGCGCACCTCCTCCGGGGACGCCTCCGCCAGCACTTTGATGGCCATGGACGTCCACTTCGTACCGATCCGGTCGAGCAGACGGCGGGTCGGACACTGCGGATCGAACAGATCTCCACGTTTCCCGTGAGGGGGACGCCGTGTCGAGGAGGTCACCTGGAGCTCACCACCTGTGGCAAAAGTGCGGTCTTGGCCCTCTCATCCTAGTCACCTATCGTTTTGTTGTCACTATTCGTAACCACTAGGGGATCCTGTGCCTGTCACACCTCGCCGCACACTCGTCCATCGCCCGTCAGGCGTCGAAATCCGGCGGGTCAGGGCCAACGGCATCGACCTCAACGTGGCTCTCGCCGGCGAGGGGCCGGCGGTGCTGCTGCTGCACGGCTTCCCGCACACCTGGCAACTGTGGACCGACATCCTGGACGGCCTCGCGGGTCAGTACCGGTTGATCGCACCGGACCTGCGAGGAACAGGCGCGAGCACGCGCGCCGTGGACGGCTACGACGCCGGCACGCTCGCGACCGACGCCGAAGCCCTCCTCGACGCGCTCGGGGAGAGCTCGGTGGCCGTGGTCGGCATTGACGCCGGTACCCCACCGGCTTTCCTTCTGGCCATGCGCCGCCCCGGCCTCGTCCGGCAGCTCGTGGTCATGGAGTCACTTCTGGGCACACTGCCGGGCGCCGAGGAATTCCTCGCCCACGGCGCACCGTGGTGGTTCGGCTTCCACGCCGTGCCCGGTCTCGCGGAAACCGTACTCATCGGGCACGAAGCCCAGTACATCGACTGGTTCCTCAACGCAGGCTCTCTCGGGGAAGGCGTCGATCCCGCTGTCCGAGACGCCTTCGTCCGCGCGTACACCGGGACCGAGGCCCTGCGCTGCGCCTGCTCGTACTACCGTGCGCTGCCCACGAGCGCCGCACAGATCAAGGAAGCCACCAGTACGGGCCGGTTGACCGTACCCACCATGGCCATCGGAGCCCACCCGGTGGGCGGAGCCCTTGAACAGCAACTACGGCCGTTCACCGATCATCTCGTCGGCCACATCATCGAAGACTGCGGCCACATCATCCCGCTGCACCGCCCCGAGAGGCTGCTCAGCCTTCTCGAACCGTTCCTCGCCTCTGCGGGGCCAAGCGTCGAGCCTCGCGCGGGCAGCTGGTGATCCTCGCCGAGGGCCGCCGTCACCCCGCGGCCTTCTCCATGGCTTCGTTCACTTCGAACAGCAGCGTATGGGCGTCGGTTCGGGCAGCAGCCGGCGATCTCGAAGGCCGCGGATGTCCATGAGAGATGATTCCGGCCTGGCCCGGCTCCGTCCTCCTTCCACCGGACGAAGCACCGGCGGTTCGGTTCAGCGGACGGCAGACAGCGGGTCGCCTCGTTGCCGGGGTCCGGCATGGTGGTGCGCCGAAGCCGGTGAGATCATCACGGCAGAAGTGATCAAGGAGAAAGAAAGAGAGGCCCGTGTCCACGTTCTTCCTGGTTGTGAGCATCCTGATAGCCCTCGTGCTCGGTGGAGTGGGAGCGTCGACCCTGGTGACTGGCCGCGTCGTCCTTCCCTGGTTGAGCAGCCGCGTGAGGCGACCCGGGCTCTGGGGTGCTGGCGCCCTGCTGCTGGCAGGAGCAGTCGCGGGCGCGCGCATCATGCCTTTCGAGGCCAACATGGCGCTCATGCTGGCCGGTCTTGCCCTGATCGGGTCGGCTCAGATTCTTGGGGGTCGGGAGCCCCGGCAGGACGAGTGACACCGCGCATGGACCGCGGTGGCATGCGAGGGACTGCCGGAGCGGCGGCACAGGAACAACCGGCGGCACTCTCATATCGAGAACCCGCAAGCGGACAGGCCGCCCTCTTGGGAGCCAGGCCCGGAGCAGTTGTACGGCCCCGGGCTGAAGGTGGCGACCGCGCTGAACGGTTCGCGCCCGCCCTGCCGTCCTGAGACGTCAGGGGCCCTCCCCTCCGGCAGCCCGCGAGCCATCACACCTCAGCGCACGGTGATGACCAGCTTCCCCGTGGTGCGGCCGGTCATCCCCAGGGCGTGGACCTGCCGGTGGAACGCGTCGCCCACAGGGTCGCCACCTCCACCTCGCTGCGGCGGCACCTGACGGCCGAGGCGGGAGTCGCCCCGCGGCGGGTCAGGGAGCGCCCGCCGCGTCAGCGGCTGATACCACTGCGGGCGCGCGAGCCCGGCAAGATCCAGACGAGAGGCCCTAGATCGTCGCCGCGTCGATCACGAAGCGGTAGCGCACGTCCGAGGCGAGCACACGCTCGTAGGCCTCGTTGATCGCGCTCGCCTCGATGAGCTCGATCTCGGCACCGAGGTTGTGCTCGGCACAGAAGTCGAGCATCTCCTGGGTCTCGGCGATGCCGCCGATCATTGAACCGGCGAGGGTCTTGTTGCCACCGATCAAGGAAAACAGGTTGAGGGCGACGGGCTCCTCGGGGGCGCCGACGTTCACCAGGGCGCCACCCGTCTTCAGCAGACCCAGGTACGCGCCGAAGTCCAGGGGCGCCGACACCGTGGAGAGGACGATGTCGAAGGTACCGGCCAGGTCCGCGAAAGTGGCCGGGTCGCTGGTGGCGTAGTAGTGGTCGGCGCCGAGCTTCAGGCCGTCATCCTTCTTGCGCAGCGACTGGGAGAGAACCGTGACCTCGGCGCCGAGGGCGTGCGCGATCTTGACGGCCATGTGGCCGAGGCCGCCCAGGCCGACCACGGCGACCTTCTTGCCGGGGGCCGCGCCCCAGTGCTTGAGCGGGGAGTACGTGGTGATGCCGGCGCAGAGCAGCGGCGCGGCCACGTCCAGCGACAGTCCGTCCGGGATGCGGACGGTGAAGTTCTCGTCGACGACGACCTTCTGGGAGTAGCCGCCGTGGGTGGGCTCGCCGTCGCGGCCGATGGCGTTGTACGTGCCGGTGTTCCCGCGCACGCAGTGCTGCTCCTGTCCGGCCTCGCAGTTCTCGCACTCGCGGCACGAGTCGACCATGCAGCCGACGCCGACCCGGTCGCCGACCTTGAACTTCGTCACGCCGGAGCCGACCTCGGAGACGACGCCGGCGATCTCGTGGCCGGGCACCATCGGGAAGATGGCCTCGCCCCAGCCCTCGCGGGCCTGGTGGATGTCGGAGTGGCAGATGCCGGCGAACTTGATGTCGATCAGAACGTCGGACTCGTCCACCGTACGGCGCTCGATCGTGATGCGCTCCAGCGGGGCCTTGGCGCTGGGGGCGGCATATGCAGCAACAGTCGTAGTCATGCCTCCACAGTGCCGCCTCGCCTCCTGTTCACCCAGGTCACCGCTTTGCGTACGTCCAGTGGTCCTACTACTGACGGGGTCAGGCTCCTGGTCGTACGACCAGGAATACTTGGAAGCATGGACGACACTCCCGCCACGGACGACGGACAGGCGGCCCTCCCCGACGGGCTCGACCGCCGGGCCGAGCTCAGTAAATTCCTGCGTACCCGGCGTGCTCGGCTCAAGCCGGAGGATGTGGGGATCCCCTCGCACGGACGGCACAGGCGGGTGCCGGGACTGCGGCGCGAGGAGCTGGCGCAGATCGCCGGGGTCTCGGTGGCGTACTACACACGCCTGGAGCAGGGCAACGGGCGCAACGTGTCGGCGGAGGTGCTCGACTCGATCGCGCGCGCCCTGCGCCTGACCGACGCCGAGCACGCCCACCTCACCCACCTCGCCAAGCCGAAGCAGCAACGCAGGAAGTACCGGCTGCCCGAGCGGCAGCACGTACGGGTGGCACTGCGGCACCTGCTCGACTCGATGGAGGGCATGCCCGCGTACGTCAGCGGGGCACGCTCGGACATCCTCGCCTGGAACAGAACGGCGGCGGCGCTGTTCGGCGACTGGGGCAAGCTGCCGCCCGCGGAGCGCAACTGGGCGCGGCTGACCTTCCTCTCCCCCGCCTACCGCGACCTGTTCCTGGACTGGGACTCCAAGGCGTCCGACATCGTCAGCCTCCTGCGGCTGTACGCGGGGCAGCACCCGCAGGACCCGGACCTGTCGGCGCTCGTGGGTGAACTCTCCGTCAAGAGCGACGAGTTCAGGCGGCTGTGGGCCACGCACGACGTGAAGGAGAAGGGCCACGGCGTGAAGCGGATGCGGCATCCGCTGGTCGGCGACCTCACTCTCGCGTACGAGACGATGCCTCTCCCGGACGACCACGGACAGGTCCTGTGCGTGTACCACGCGGAGCCGGGTTCCGCGGCGGCGGAGGCCCTGCGCCTCCTCGCGAGCTGGGGCACGGACACGGTCCGGGCGGGCGGCCAGGCACCTCGCCCCTGAAACCCTGGGGTGGGGCGCCTGGGGTTCGATGGTCCGGGCGAGGCCACGCCCCCTTCCTCGGCGGCGTCGCTCGCGACGCCTTCGGAAGCTACGACCTGGTCTGGGTCGTGCTCGGCGCGGTATGCGCCGTCGCCGTGCCGGCCTCCCTGCTCATGCGCGGGGGTACGTGAGGCCGGTTCCGCGGATCTCGTCCAACGGGTACGGGGTCTCCCTGCTCTCGTGTCGCAGCGTGCGGAAGAAGTCCGCCATCACCGCGGTGAGCGGCGCATGACGGGTGAGAATGGCCGCGGCCACCTCCGGGGCTCCCGTGGGGCGCCGGCCTTGCGCGTAAGCGCGCACCTGCGCCTCGCGGTCGTCTCTTCCGTATCCGTACAAGGCGGTGACCAGCCAGTTCACCAAGTGGCTCGCCGTGTAGCAGCGGTCGTAGGTCTGATGCCGGTGGAAGAAGTCGACCTCCTCCTGGGACAGTTCGAATCGGGACGAGAGCGCAAGGCCGTAGTCCGTGAAGAACAGGCGCCGACCGTCGGTCAGGATGTTCTCGAAGTGGGCGTCGAAGTGCAGGAGGCCGCGGCCGTTCATGAACGAGATTCCCGCTTCCAGCTCCCGTTCCACCATCGCGCAGGCCCGGTCGGCGGCCGCGCCGCCGGCGTCCATCTGACGGCCCAGCCACCGGTGCAGGTTCTGTGGAATGTACTCCAGGAACAGTGCGAGGCTCGCCGAGGACCGCTGAAGGCCCTCGATCCGGCGGCGCACCTGCGATCCGCCGCCCCAGTAGGCAACAGCCCTTTCCACGTCGGCCAGTTCCTCGGGCAAGGGCGTGGAATCCGGCAGTACTCGCCAGTGATACATCAGGGGAAAGCCCTCGTACTCCCCCGCGCGTACCCAGTTCGTCGTCATGGTGTGCACGGCAAGCTCCCTCCAGGCCCCGAAGCCCGGCCCGCCGATGCCGTACTGGCAGAAGAGCGGCAACGCGAACACGTTCGCCGTGGATCGAACGCCACCCAGGCGCCGCTCCAGATCGGTGAGGGGCACCCGCTTCACGAAGACCGGGGTCCCGGCAACCTCCAGCAACGCCGACTTTCCGCCGATGCCGGAGCCGAGCGGCTCCGCCGAGTCCACGAGTTCGCGCAGCGCGCGGTCATCGTGCAGAGCCAGAGCCGTGGAAACGGCACTGCGGGCGGTCAGACGCGCACCGCGAGACATGTCAAGGTCCTTCACTGCTGCCTCCACCTGGGCATCGGCCTCAACCTTCACCGGTGATGCTCCCACCACGGCCCATAGGGCGGCTGCCGACCGGCCCCACTCACTCCACCAGCGTGGAGAGCATGGAAAGATGAGGCCGTGTCGTCACGTATGCCATGGGGCGAGGATCTCAGGACCGAGCTGGGTTCGCCCCGGCGAACCCGCAGGTTGGGCAGCAGCCCCCGATCACGCGTGTGGCGAGCCGAGTTGGCGGGCACCCCCGTGGTGGTCAAGCAGCTCGTCGACGGCCCGGAAGCAGACGAGAGGTACGCGCGCGAGGTGGCCGCCCTGCGGTTCGCGTCCCGGGTCGACCGTCCGGTGGTGCCGGTGCTCCTGGGCACCGATCCGGGCGAACGGATGCTGGTCCTGGAGCACTTGGAGCATCAGGAGCCGCGCGAGGACTGGATGGTGGAGTACGCGGCGGCGTTGGCCCGGCTGCACGCCGCCACCGGCGCCGACGCCGTCGGCGGTCTTCCGGCCTGGTCGGGCCCGACCCAGGATGATGTCGACTCCTTCCTCCGGCTTGCCCGGACGCTCGGTGTCACGGTGCCGACGGGCGCTCGAACCGAGGCGGACGCCCTGGTGGACCGCCTGACCCGTTTCGAGGGCCATGCCCTGCTGCACGGCGATCCCTGTCCCGGCAACGACATGCACACCAGCGCCGGCGTGCGGTTCATCGACTTCGAGCAGGCGGCGTTGGGCAACGGGATCGTGGAACTGGCCTACCTGCGCATCGGCTTCCCGACCTGCTGGTGTGCCACCGCTCCCGCCCCCGGCATCCTGGACGCGGCAGAGAGCGCGTACCGGACGCAATGGCGCGACGCGACCGGCGCCGAGGTCCAGGGCGATCTCACGGACGCGTGTGCCGGCTGGCTGCTGCGGGGCGACGCCTTGGTCCAGCGAGCCCAGCGCGGGACCGTCGACCACCTGGGCGAAATCCCGGACGGCGACTGGAAGTGGGGCACCGCGACCGCCCGCCAGCGGCTGGTGCACCGGCTCCGGGTCGTCAGCCGGATGACCGCTGGAGGTGGTGAGCTGAAGGATCTCGGAGGGCTTGCCGCGGCCATGCGCGTGAGCATGCTCGCCCGTTGGCCCGGGCTTCAGCCGCTGCCCTCGCAACGGCCGTGATCCACGGTGGCGAGGGGGCGCGGTCGGCGGTCGCGGCCCGCGCCGTGCGTTTAGGACACCGGGCCGGCGGCTGCGGTGCGACCGTCCGGGACGACGACGATCGTCGCGCCGATCTGCTGACGGGTGGGCCGCGCCGCGCTCGCGGCGGGTACGACAACGTTGTCCGCATGTGGTCTGGACTTGCCGGCGGGTGAGTGCTGTGGTGTTCGCGAAGCAAGTCCTCGCGTGTGGGGCGAGTTCCACCGTCCTGCGGGTGCCGTTCCTCCGTGTGTCACCCAGACCTGGAGCGATCACTGTGCTGAGCCTCTTGTCCCCCGCACCACCAGACTCCCCCGTACCACCCGACTCCGGCGGGCCGGACGTACCCGGCGGCGCGCCGCGGCCGGGGTCGCCGCGCTGGTGTTCGCCGCCACCGGCCTCCTCGCCTCGCGTACGGCCCCCGCAGTGGCCGCGGCGGCTCCCTGGGCGCCCGGGCCCGCGCCGATGACGACGCCGTGGACCGACCGGGTCCCCGTCGACCGTCCGGTGCCGGAGTATCCGCGGCCGCGGCTCACCCGGCCCGACCGGGCCGATCTCAACGGCATCCGGGACTTCGCCGTCACGTCTCGCGACGCCGCGCAGCCGACGGCGTTCGGGGAGCAGATCCGGGTGCCGTTCGCGCCGGAGTCCGCGCTCTCCGGTGTCCGGCGCTGGTGCCCGGTGCAGGGCAGCGGCGGCATCCGGCTGTCGGCCGCCGACCTCCCCCGCCAGTACCCGCGGCACATCAACGCGGAGCTGTGGCCGGCTCAGCAGGACGGCACGCGCGCCCGGGACAGCCCCGCCTGTCCCGTCCCGGA
This sequence comes from Streptomyces sp. NPDC059092, assembly GCF_042756365.1. Taxonomy (NCBI): domain Bacteria; kingdom Bacillati; phylum Actinomycetota; class Actinomycetes; order Kitasatosporales; family Streptomycetaceae; genus Streptomyces; species Streptomyces sp. NPDC059092. The sequence goes on along the minus strand of NZ_JBHZEJ010000019.1, from coordinate 30,229 downwards.
CACCACCTGGGCGATCACGGCGCCCTGGCCCCCTGAGCACGGCCGCTCCTCCGGCTGCTCGGACCCGCTCAAGGCAGCCGTCCGCCACGGGCGGCCGTTCTTCTTCCTTTCCGCGTACGGCCCCTCATCGAAAGGCGGTACGTCATGTCAGCGCGGACCCACCCCGTCATCGGCGCCCTCCTCGCCCTGTTCCTGGCCGTGTCCGGCCTCGTCGCCCTGCCCGCCCCCTCCCACGCCGCGACGCCTCTCTGCGCCCTGGCGTGCGACACCCTGGACCCCTCGAAGGCGCGGCAGGACGCCTTCCCCGTGCCGGACAGGAACATCAACGGCCGGATACTCCGGCTGCACGTCTCCGACCCGGACACCATGGCCTGGGCGAGCATCGACCGCGGTGTGAGCGGCGACTCGGTCTGGCTGGACCGGTCCTGGGACCGGGGCGCCACCTGGGAACCGCTGCTCGGCAAGGCGAGCGTCCCCGGTATGTGGACCGGCACCCGCACACTGATGTACAACATCAGCGACCCGGTGGCGCACCGGCGCGGCTGGATCCGCGCCTGTGGTGACGCCGCCGGCGTCACCTGCACCGACTGGGTGTATCCGACGGTGTGCGACGGCTCGTTCTGCGACGGCGCCGACCCCGCCACCGCGTCGGGCGACGACACCCCCGTACCGTCGGCCGGTCTCTTCGGGCGCGCCATCAGCCTCCATGTCGACCAGCGCAGCGGCATGGCCTGGGGCGTGATCGAAAGCGGCGGCGCGGGCGACGAGATCTGGCTCGACCGCTCCTGGGACGGCGGTACGAGCTGGCCCGAGGGCTCCTCCCTCGGCCGTACGAGCGTGCGGTCCGGGGCGGCCTCGGCCCGGACGGCCCTGTTCGCCACCCGTGATCCGCGCGGGCTCCTGTACGGCGGGGCGGTCCGTGCCTGTGGCCGCGAGGCCTCCCACCAGCAGGGCGGTTGTACGGCCTGGGTCAGGCCGGCGCCGACCCGGGCGCGCGCGGCGGCGGACGCGCTGATGGCGTCGTACCACCCCGGTGAGGGCTGGTGGCGGAGCAGTTGGTGGAACTCGGCCGTCGCGATCACCTCGGTCGTCGACTTCGCCGAGCGGACCGGGCGCCACGACTACGACTGGGCGATCGCCCGTACCTTCGAGCAGAACCGCGGCGTGTTCCCGGCGGGCGCGCGCGGCTCGGATCCGGTCGAGGGCCACTTCATCAGCCGCGCCGTCGACGACGCGGCCTGGTGGGCGGTGGCCTGGCTGGCGGCCTACGACTACACGGGCGAGCGGCGCTACCTGGACGAGGCGGTCACGATCGCCTCGTACGTCCACCAGCACTGGGACACCGGCACGTGCGGCGGCGGGGTGTGGTGGGACCGCGAACACACCTACAAGAACGCCGTGACCAGTGGGCTGTACCTGTGGCTGACGGTCTCGCTGCACGAGCGGCTGGGCGGCGACACCGTGTGGGGCGCCCGCGCGGCCACGGCGGCGGACTGGTACCTGGCCAGCGGGATGATCAACTCCGCGGGCCTGGTCAATGACGGGCTGACCAGTGGCTGTGGCAACAACGGTCAGACGGTGTGGAGTTACAACCAGGGTCTCGCCATCGGCGCCTTCACCCAGCTGTGGCGGTCCACCGGGAGCGGTCGGTACCTGGACACGGCCAGGCGGCTGGCCGACGCGGCGATCTCCTCGCCGGCGCTGACGGAGGGCGGTGTGCTGACCGAGTCCTGCGACGTCGGCACGAGGTCCTGCGACGACAACCAGAAGCAGTTCAAGGGCATCTTCATGCGGCACCTCGCCGACGTGGCGGACGCCACCGGGTCGGCCTCCTACCAGGCGTTCATCAGGAAGCAGGCCGACTCGATCTGGGCCACCGACCGGGACTCCCTCAACCGCCTCGGCCAGCGCTGGTCCGGCACATCCCCCAACGCGGCCGACTGGCGCACCCAGGCGGGCGCGCTGGAAGCGCTGACGGCCGCGGCGGGTCTTCCTGGTTCGGGCTGACCCCAGGCGGTCGCGGGCCCACCGCCTGAGGGGGGCACGCCCGCCCCGCTCTCACCGGCGGGCTTTCCAGCAGCCCCAGGCGAGGCAGGCGAGGAGCGCGGTGACCGCGAGGTCACCGGCGCCGATCGGCGCCCCGGTCTCCTTGGAGGCGATGCTGCCGACGGCGAGCGCCGCGAGGAGAACCGCCAGCCCCGTCCAGAATCTCCTCACGGCCACCCCCTCGCGGATCCGGCCCCCACCGTACCGTCCGCGCCCCCTGACCGGCGCGGGCGGTCGGCTGTCCGGTGAGCCTGAGGTGCCCGTGCCGCGGCCTCAGGGCGTGCCCGGCCGGTCGCCGTTCCTGGCAGCCCCCTCGGTTCCGTCGGCGGCCCGTACCAACGCCGGATCCGCCGCCGGATCCGCCGAGTCGATCATGGCGCAGGAGTTGCGCCAGACGACGGAGAGCACACAGCCGGGCACGACGGCCAGGCCGAGCAGCGGCGCCTGGGCCACGATCACCAGTGTGACCCCGAGCAGCCCGAGGTTCATCAGGCCGAGCCGCCAGCGGCGTATCAGTGCGTACGGCGCCGCCAGGAGGGGGTGTCTCCTCGCGTGCGGCGCGTCGTACGCGAGGCAGGCCATCGCCACGACGCCGGAGCCTCCCGCGACGAGTACGGCCACGACGAGCAGCGGCACCAGCGCGAGCCCCCACGTCGAGTCGCGCAGGACGAACACATCGGTCGCGGCCATGGCGATCACCAGTACGCACGGTGTCCACAGGAGCAGCGCCCGGCCGAACAGGCGCCGGTAGGCGCGCGGCAGTTCGGCGGCCGGGGCCCGCTCGTCGTCGTCGGCCCGGCGCAGATAGCCGAAGACGGCGGCGAGCGACGGGCCGATACCGAGCGACAGGAGCCCGAAGAACACCGGGTACCGCCACGGCTGGTGGGCCACGTGGAGGGCGGCCAGCAGCGGCAGGTTCGCCGCCGCGAGGCCGAGGTTGACCACCAGGACCCGGTGGACGAACGACCAGATCAGGTCCCAGGACCCGTATCCCACGTTGAGCCGGGGACGCCGGGCGGTGACGGGTGCGCCGCTCATCGCATTCGCCTCACTTGATTCCGCTGGTGGCGATTCCTCGCACGAAGTAGCGCTGGCCGAGGAGGAAGACCACCAGGATGGGCAGCACCGACAGCACGGACCCGGTCATGATCATGGCGTACCGGGTGTCGTACATCCCCACGAACTGGCGCAGACCGAGCTGTACGGTCCAGAGGCTGTTGTCCGTCAGGTAGATGAACGGCCCCATGTAGTCGTTCCACGTGTTGACGAAGGTCAGCAGCGCGAGGCTGGCCAGCGCCGGTTTGGAGAGCGGAAGGATCATGCGTGCCCAGATGCCGTACTCGCTGAGCCCGTCCAGGCGCGCCGCCTCGCTGATCTCGTCCGGGATCGTCAGGTAGAACTGGCGCATCAGGAAGACCCCGAACGCGCCGAACGCCTGGAGCAGGATCAGCGAGAGGTGGGTGTTCACCAGCCCGAGCTTCTCCATGATGATGTACTGCGGAACCATGTAGGCCTGCCACGGCACGGCGATCGTCGCGATGTAGCCGAGGAACAGCGCGTCGCGGCCCGGGAATTGCATCTTGGCGAAGCCGTAGGCCGCGAAGCTTCCGGTGAGCACCTGGAGCGCGGTGATGACGACGCTCAGGAAGAGTGAGTTGCTCAAGTAGGTGAGCAGCGGGATGTCGGTCCAGATCCGGGAGAAGTTCTCCCAGTGGAACTCCTTCGGTATCCACTGGATCGGCGCGGTGAAGACCTCGTTGTCCGTCTTGACCGAGGACGTCAGCATCCAGGCGAACGGCAGCAGGATCGCCGCCGCCAGCACGATCAGGCATATGTGGAGCAGCACCTGGCCGGCGATCCTTCCGGCTCCGCTCCGGGCGCCGGGCCGGGCCGGTGCCGGGGCGGCCGGTGGCGGCGCGGTCGCCGTGCTGTCCTTTCGCAGCGTGGTGGTGTTCATCGGTCGACCCTCCGCTGGAGCTGGAACTGGACGACGGTGATCGTCAGGACGAGGAGGAAGAGCACCAGGGAGATCGCCGAGGAGTATCCGAACCTGCCCTGGGTGATGCCCTGGCGGAAGATGAGCTGCGAGAGCACCAGCGTCGAACGTCCCGGCCCGCCGTCGGTCATGACCTGGACGAGGTCGAAGACCTTGAAGCTGGACACCGTGAGCATGACCAGGACGAAGAAGGTGGTGGGACGCAGGCCCGGCAGCGTCACGTGCCGGAACCGCTTCCACGGGCCGGCGCCGTCCACCCGCGCGGCTTCGTAGAGTTCGCCGGGGATGGCCTGGAGCCCGGCGAGGTAGAGCACCATGTAGTACCCCATGTCGCGCCACACGCTGGTGATGATGAGCGCGGGCATCGCCCAGTCGGTGGAGGTCGTCCACCCCGGCGGATGGGCGACGCCGACGTAGGTCAGGAACTGGTTGACGGGCCCCATCTCGGGGCTCAGCAGCATGTTCCACACGACGGCCACCGCCACCAGCGAGGTGATGTACGGGAAGAAGAACGCCGTGCGGAGGATTCCCACGCCCTTGAGCTTCTGGTTCAGCAGTACCGCGAGGCCGAGGGCGGCCACCAGGGTGAGGGGGATGTGGCCGGCCGCGTACCAGGAGGTGTTCTTGAACGCCGTCCAGAAGTTGGCGTCGTCGAGCATCCGCCGGAAGTTGTCGAGCCCGATCCATTCGGGGGTCGAGTACGAGTTCCAGTTGGTGAAGGCCAGCAGCAGCGATCCGAGTACGGGGATGAGCGTCAGGGCCGCGAAGCCCAGGAAGTTCGGGAGGATGAAGCTCCAGCCGACCAGGGTGTTACGCCGGCGCCGGCGCTTGCCGGCGGTGGTGGTGTCGGAGGGTGTGGTCACTGGACTTCGGACTTCACTCGCTTGTTCATCTCCTCGATGCCCTTCTCGGCGGACTTCTCGCCGGACATCACGAGTTCGTGCTCCTCGGTGAGGATCTGGTCGATGTCGGAGGACTTGTCGCTGACCGGCATCTCCAGCTTCACGGCGTCCGGGGCCATGGCCTTCCTGGACAGGTCGTCGGACGGCATGCCCTTGACGGCGAAGTACGACTTCATGACCGCGTCACCCGTGTATGAGGGCACGACCCCGACCTTGGCGATGGCCTCCGCGCCCTTCGGCCCCGAGGCCCACCGCACGAACTTCTCGGCCTCCGCCGATCGCCGCGCCTTCTTGTTCACGGCGAACGCGGTCGGCGAGCCGAACGTCGTCGTCCTTCCGTCGGCCGTGATCTGCGGCATCGGCGCCATGCCCCAGTCGACGTCGGTCTTGCCCTGGGCCTTGTCCTCCAGCAGGCCGGCGGCCAGCCAGCTCCCCATCGGCACCATCCCGACCTTGCCGCTCTCGAAGATCGTCTTGTAGGTGACCTGCTGGCTCTTGGCCGTCGCGAACGGCATCGTGGCACCGGCCTTCTGGAGGTCCAGGGCCGTCGCGTACTGGTCCTTGAAGAAGCCGTAGTCACCGCTGAGCAGGTCGCCACCGGTCTGGGCGGCGGCGGTCGCCTGGACCACCGAGCGCCAGGTCTGCAGGTAGGTGCCGTAGACCTTGGAGGTGCCCTCGCCCTGGGTGATCTTCTTCGCCAGGGTCGTGTAGTCGGCCCAGGTGAGCTTCGACAGGTCGGCTCCGGCCGGCTCGACGAGCGCCTTGTTGTAGAAGAGCACCCAGAAGTCCTGCCGGTAGGGCATCGCGTAGTAGTGGCCGTCCAGATCGAACGGCTCCAGTCCGGAGTAGGAAGCCTTGTCGAGGGCCTTCACGTCGTCGTCGAGGGACTTCAACTGGCCGCGGGTGGCGTACCGCGCGTAGTCGGTGACGTTCTTCATCGTCAGTACGTCGGTGGAGTCACCGCCCGCGAGCATGGTGGTGACCTTGTCGGCGTAGTCGTCGGCCAGGATGTCGACCGGCTGTACGTCGATCTTCGGGTTCTCCGCCTCGAAGCCGTCGATCAGCGCCTTGAACTCGGGGGTCGTGTCGTAGTTCCACAGCGCGATCTTGACCACCGTACGGCCGTCGGAGGTGGTGGCGGACTCGCCTCCGCCGCCGCATCCGGCGGCGAGCAGGCTCACGGCGACGGCGGCCGTCAGGGCTCTTGCTGGGGTCTTCCTCATGATTTGCGGCTCCTTCGAGTTGTCTGTTCTTGCCGGATGGGGCGCCCTGCGCACCCGCCCGCGCGGGTGCCGAGGCGCTCAGGCGCTCAGTCCCAGCGCCCAGTTCTCCGCCGTGATCTCCGTCCGCAGAGGCTGCCGGGCGGACCAACGTGCCAGTTCGTCCATCGCGTGGTCGGTGAGACGTCCGATCTCCGAACCGAGCGAACCTGCCACATGGGGGGTGATCATGACGCGGGCCAGTCGCCGGAGCGGAGAGCCTGCGGGCAGCGGCTCGGGCTCGGTGACGTCGAGGATGGCGAAGAGGCGGCCCGCCGCGCACTCCGCGGCCAGCGCGTCGGAGTCGATCAGGCTGCCGCGCGCGGTGTTGATCACTGTCGCGCTGTCGGGCAGCATGCTCAGCTCCGCCGCGCCGATCAGCTTCCTGGTCTCGGGGAGTTCGGGCGCGTGCAGGGTCAGTACGTCGACGCGCGGCAGCATGTCCGCGAGATCGACCAGGGTCGCGCCCGCCCGGCCGACCTCGGCCGGATCCGCGTACGGGTCCGCGACCAGGCAGGTGGTGTCGCCGAGGACCTTGAGCAGGTCGACGACCTTGCGGCCGATCCGTGAGAAGCCCACCACCCCCACTGTTCTGCGGAAGTTGGACAGGTCCCCGTACCCGGTGACCGTGCCCCAGCCCTCGTAGGCGCGCCGTTCGTCGGCGGCGAGGAAGGGAGCCTTCTTGCCGGCGAAGATGATGGCCGCCAGTGTGTACTCGGCGACCGGAGTCGCGTTGGCGTCGGCCCCGCTGGTCACGCGGATCCCGCGGCGCCACACCTCGTCCCCCACCAGGCCGCGCACACTGCCCGCGCAGTGCAGCACCGCCTTGAGGGCCGGGGCGGCGGCGAGACGCTCCGAGGTGAGCCGGGGAGCGCCCCACGACGTCAGCATCACCTCGACGTCGGCCAACCGGGTCCGTACCGACGGGGAGTCGAGGTCGGCGGTCCACACCGGCTCGCCCAGTTCCACCAGACCCGCCAAGCGTTCGAGTCGGGCTGCGTCGAAGTGCGCGTCGAAGCTCTGCCTGTCCATCACGACCAGCGCCTGGGGCTTCGTCTGCATCGGGTGTCGAGTCCTTCCCATGGGCGCGGGCCGTAGCCGGCGTCGCCCAGTCCTTGCCGTACAGATGTTCCTTGCCGAACACGTTGGAATAGAGATAGTGGTGAGGCGTACGGATTCACTAGAGGTCGCACATGAACGAAGCGAAACGTTCAGAGTCGAACAGAGACAAGGTCAGGTGGCCAGATGACGGAGGAGCGGCTCTTCGCCCTGCAGCGCCGGGAGCGGCTGATGGACGAGCTGCGTCGGCACGGTTCGCTGCGGGTCCGGGACGTGGCACGGGCCCTGGGCGTCAGCGAGCTGACCGTACGGCGCGACATCGCCGCGCTCGCCGCCCGTGGCCTGCTCACCCGCGTACACGGCGGCGCCACCCTGCCGACCGGTCTCGACACGGTCCAGGCACGCCGCCCGCGCCCCGCGTCGACCCCGTTCACCATCGGCATGGTCGTGCCTTCGCTGGACTACTACTGGCCGCAGATCGTGAGCGGGGCGCGGAGCGCGGCCGTCGCGCTGGGTGTACAGATCCAGTTGCGCGGGTCGAGTTACGACCAGGCCGAGGACCGCCGTCAGATCAGCCGGCTGATCGCCGCCCAGCAGGTCCAGGGGCTGCTGCTCGCGCCGAACCTGGAGGGCGAGGGGCTCGACGAGATGATCGACTGGATCGGCGACCTGCCGGTGCCCGCCATCCTCGTCGAACGGCAGATACACCGGTGGACCCCGACACCACGCCAGTTGGGATGGGTACGCAGCGATCACGCGCTCGGCATGGAGATGGCCGTGCGCCATCTCCATGAGCACGGCCACCGCAGGATCGGACTCGTGCTGTCGAAGGGCAGCCCGACCTCGGCCCATCTCGCCCAGGGATGGCACAAGGCGTGCGCGGAGCTGGGCCTGCCGGACGGGTTCGTGGTCAGGGAGAGCGTCGCCCTCGACGTCCCGGGGCACCGGGAGATCATCAGGTCCGTCCTGGACCGGTCCCGGACGTCACGGATCACCGCCCTGATCGTGCACAGCGATCCGGACGCGATGTCCGTCGCCCAGTACCTCACGGAACAGGGGCTGAACATACCCGGGGACATGGCGATGGTCAGTTACGACGACGAGGTGGCCCACCTCGCGGAACCGGCGATGACCGCGATCCGCCCGCCCAAGTCCCGCGTCGGGCGGGTGGCGGTCGAGATGATGGTGTCCCGGCTGCGGGAGGGACGGCGCCATCCCGTCCAGCGCGTGCTCGTCCTGCCGGAACTGGTCCTCCGCAACTCGTCGGTCAGGACGGCGACGGGCGTCTGACCGTACGCCGCCTCAGGGGGCCCGTTCGATCCGTACCCGCAGCGGGAGGGCGGCTCCGCCCCGAGTGCGGGAGGGGCCGGTGCGCAGGGTCAGCCTGGTCAGCCGGTGGCCCCAGGAGCGGCGCAGGGTGGGGTCGGCGATGGGCTGGTGTTCGAGACCGCCGGTCAGCAGCGCGGGGTCCCAGGTGAGCTGGAGCGCGCCGCCGCCGGGTGTGCCGACCACGGCCCGGCCCTCGTGGAGCCGTACGTCACCGGCGAGGACGTGCCGCAGAGCGAGCGCGGCGGGCCCGGCGGCCGGTTCGTCCGTGACCACGAGGTGCGCCGCTTCACCGGGGGTGGCGCGTACCAGCCGTACGGTACGGCGCAGTCCGCCGAGCAGGCCGTCGGGGTAGGCGGGCGCGAGGTCCGCGGACCACGCGGTGGCGTGGTCGCCGACCTCCGCCCGTACGTCGCGGGCGCGGTGCGCGGCGCCCGGCAGTTGGCCGGCGCCGGGGTCGGGCACGTTGTGCCAGCCGCTGCGCAGCGGCCAGGCGTCGTAGCGGTCGGGGCCGAAGCTGGCGGCGGTGTACGTGGGCTGCCCGATGTCGACGATCACCGGCTCGCCGTCGAGGGCGACCCAGTAGGAGCCGACGTCGAGATGGTTGTGGCGTTCGTCGTTGTGACCGCCCTTGACGGCGAGGGCGAGCCCTTCGGCGGTGCCGGCGCGCTCCCTCGCGACGAGCACCTGCACCCGGGGCAGCCAGACGTCCCGGGGCAGCCAGGCGCCGTTCCCGCTGGGGACGGGGCCGCCGGCGCGGATCACGGTGTCCCGGCCGGTCGCGGTGCGCCAGGCGGGGTCGGACAGCCCGGCCAGCGCGCGGCCGAGGCCGTCCTCGTGGCTCGCGGTGACGCCACGCGCCACGCCGCGGGCCAGTGCGTGGGCGCTGACGTCGGGGTCGCCGAGTCGCCTGCCCCAGCCGAACAGGACGTGCCAGGGCTGCTCGTCGGGGAGGCGGGCCGGCGCGTCGCCGACGTTGACGTACCACGGTCCGCCGAAGTGCATGCGGTAGGGGTAGCGCACGAGTTCGGCGAGCACCGGCAGGCCGCGGGCGTCGCACGGCGTCCCGCCGACGGCGGCGAGCAGGTCGAGCGCCTCCATCAGACGGCAGGCGCCGAGCCACCAGTAGGCGACGCCTTCGTCCACGCCTCCGTCGTCGGGCAGCACGTCGACGAAGTGGTCGAGGCCGACGGCGGCCAGGCGGACGAGTTCGGCGCGTTCCGCGTCGTCGTCGCAGAGCAGGAGCGCCGCGGTCAGCACGGAACCGTGCACCCACGGGTTCCAGTTGTGGGCGTCGCCGTCGAGGCCGATCCAGTGCCAGTCCCTGATCCGCAGGAAGGGTTCGAAGACGCGCAATCTGACCTCGCGCCGCAGCCTGCGCCGCAGCCCGGGGACCCGCTCGTCGAAGTGGGGTCCCAGTACGTGATCGGCCCAGGCCAGCAGTGAGGCGACCTCGGCGGCGCCGAGGTCGAGGAAGGGCTCGTCGGGGTCCGGTACGGACTCGCCGCGCCGCGTGGTGAAGCGGTCGTGCGGCGCCCAGCACCAGGTGGTCGCCTCGGCGAGCGCCATGAGCGCGTCGGCCGCCGCGTCGAGGTACGGGGCGGTGCCGGGCGGCGCCTGCGCGGGCGCGGACTCCCCGGTCAGTACGGCCGCGAGGACGAACAGCGCCGTACGGTGACGCAGCGCGCGGGCCTGGTCCTCGTACGCCGTGCGCACCCCGTCGCGGAAGGCGCGGGCCCAGTCGGACGCGCGCAGCACCGGTCCGGGGCGGCCGAGTTCCTTCTCGGCCGCCCCGAGGAGCGCGGCGCGGGTCGGCCCGTCCACCGCGTCCCAGACTCCGCGGTCGGTCACCGGGGGGACCGGCACCCGCCGGGGGGCGTCCCGCAGCTTCTCGGGGAGTTCTTCGGCCCGCGCTATGTTTGCTACCGATCGAAAATGTTCGTTCACGCCGATGAGTATGGTGGTTCTCCGGGGTTTTGGCCTCTGCCCTGTCGAAGCCGGAGGACGCGGGTCCCTACAGCACTCCCTTGCGCCACTCGCGGATCAGCAGATATCCGAGGTACGCGCCTCCGATGGCCAGGGTGTAGATGCCGACCGGCAGGTCCTCGAAGAGGGGCAGTTGCTGCGCGCAGAGGTCGGCGAGCACCAGCAGCAGGGCGCCGACCAGGGCGGAGAGCATCAGGTGGGGGCCGGAGCCGCGGGTGAGGCGTTTGGCGATCTGCGGGGCCGTCAGGGCGATGAAGGCGATCGGGCCCGAGACGCTGACCGCGCCGGCGGAGAGGACGATCGACAGGACGACGGCCATCGTCTTCGTGGTCCTGGGCTCGGAGCCCAGCCCCGCGGCGATCTCGTCGCCCATCTCGGCGATGTCGAGACGGCGCGCGATCAGCGCGGTGCAGGGGGCCACGACGAGCAGGACCAGCCAGATGGTGCCGGCGTGCTCCCAGGACCGGGCCGCCAGGCTGCCGTTGATGTAGGCGGTCAGGACGGCCGCCTTGTCGCGTTCCACGGCGTAGACGACGTACTGGGTGATCGCCGTGGCGATCGCGGCCACCCCGATCCCGGCGACGACGAGGCGTCCCGGGTTACGGAATCCGCTGCCCGTGGACACGTACACCAGCGCCATGGCCAGCACCGCGCCGACGAGGGCGCCGAGCGGTACGGGTACGGTGCCGGGCAGCAGGAGCGCCACGATCGCGGCGCCCGCTCCGGCGCCGGCGCCCAGCCCGATCACGTCGGGGCTGCCCAACGGGTTGCGGGTGACGGACTGGAAGAGGGCGCCCGAGAGTCCGAGCGCCGCGCCCGTGCCCACCGCCACGGTCAGCCGCGGGCCGCGCAGCCGCTCCAGGACGAACACATCCGTGCCCCGGGCCCCGCCGGTGACGGCGGCCGGGAGGTCCGCGAGGGCGATGCCGAGCCGTCCCAGCGACAGGGTGGCGACGGCGGCGGCCACGGCCAGGACCACCGTGACGAGGGCGATGACGACGGACCTGCGCCGTACCGGAACCGCCACCGTGCGGCCGAGCGTGAGATAGCCGCGCGGAGCGGCGGTGCGGACCATGCTCTGATTCCCCGTCATGTGCTGCCCTTCATCCTGCGCACGGCCACCAGCAGCGCGGGCGCCCCGACGAACGCCGTCACCACACCGACCATCAGCTCCTGCGGACGCAGGACGATCCGGCCCAGGACGTCCGCCAGGAGCAGCAGCGCGGGGCCGGCGACCGCCGAGAACACGATCTGTATCCGGAAGTCGACGCCGACGACGGCGCGCACGATGTGCGGCACCGCGAGGCCGACGAAGGCGATGGGGCCGACCGCGGCGGTCGCCGCCGCGCTCAGCAGGGTGGCCGCGACCAGCCCTCCGGCGCGGACGAGCGCCGGGTTGGCGCCGAGGGAGGCGGCCGACGCGTCGCCGAGCGCGAGCGCGTTGAGGCCGGGGCCCAGCAGCAGGGCCAGGAGGAGACCGGTCGCGGCGAACGGCAGCACGGACCAGAACACGTCGAAGTCCCTGCCGCCGAGCGCGCCGACCACCCAGTAGCGGTAGCTGTCGAAGACCTTCGGATTGCTCAGGGTCACCGCCTGGATGAACGCCATCAGCACCGCGGAGAGGACGGCTCCCGCCAGTACCAGCCGCACCAGGGACGTACTCGCGCCCGCGGAGCCGATGACATGGACCAGGAATCCGGCCAGCAGGGCGCCGGGCAGCGACCACCACATCGTCTCCGAACGGCCCGTCGCGCCCAGGAACGCCGTCGCTGCGACGACGCTCGCCGCCGCACCGGCGTTGATCCCGAGCAGCCCCGGATCCGCGAGGGGGTTACGGGTGACACCCTGCATCAGGGTTCCGGCGACGGCGAGGCAGAGACCGGCGAGGACACCGAGCGCCGTCCTCGGGTAACGGCTCTCGACCACGGTGGCGACATAGGGGTCGGCGGTCCCCGCGAGGACGTCCATGACATCCCCGAACGAGGTGGTCCTGCTGCCGAACATCACACTCGCGATCACCGCGAGGACGAGCACGACGGCCCCGGCGAGCAGGGCGTACACCCGGCGGGGGGGGGGGGGGGCCGGGCGGGGGGCGGGGGCCGGCGCGGCCGG
>NZ_JBHZEJ010000019.1:0-17533 GCF_042756365.1 Streptomyces sp. NPDC059092 | reverse complement strand
ACCCCCCACGTTGGGGGCCCTGCTGCCCAACACCACCCCCGCCCCCCCGGCTCGGCCCCGCCCGCCGGCCCGGGGTCGCGGGGCCTCCCCGGGGGGGGCGGCCCGGCCCCGCGGGGGGCGGGCACCGCCGGTACGGGCCGGTGCGGTGGTGGTGGTCATCCGGTTTCCGTACGCCTTACTTGTCGAGCTTGGTGACGGCCTTGTCGATCAGCGGGAGGTAGCGGTCGATGACCCAGGGAACGGTGAGCGGGTTGATGATCGACGACGCCGTGACGAAGGAGGGGTCGTCGCTGGCGACGAGGGAGTCACGCTTGACGGCGGGGATCGCCGCGTACAGCTTCTGCGCCTCGATCTCCTTGCGGGTCTTGGCGTCGGAGTAGAAGGTGAAGACCAGGTCGCTGTCGGAGAGCTTCTCCGCGTTCTCCAGACCGATGAGCGCCGAGTCGGTGCCCTTGGTCTCCTTGAACGTCTTCACCACCGGGTCGACGGTGAGGCCGAGGGACGAGGCCATCTCGACGCGCTGCTCCTCGGGGAGGAAGACGCCGAGCGTGCCCGGTCCTGACGTGTAGATGTAGGAGAACGAGACGTTCTTGTACTGCGGCCGGGTCGCGGCGGCGTCCGCGAGCTGCTTCTTGATCGTCGAGGTCAGCTTCTTCGCGTCGTCCGGCTGTCCCAGCGCCTTGGCGATGATCTCGATCTGCTCGTCCCAGTTGGTGCTCCACGCCAGCTCGGGGTAGGCCACGGTCGGCGCGATGTCCGAGAGGATGTCGAACTGCTCCTGGGTGACGCCCGACCAGGGCGCGAGGATCACATCGGGCTGAAGTTCGGTGATGGCCTCGAAGTCGATGTCCTCCCCGCCCGCGAACTGGGTGGGCAGTTTGTCACCCGACTTCTTCACCGCGTCGTGGATCCACGGCAGGTAGCCGGACTTGTCGCTGCCCCACTCGTAGCTCTCGATGCCCACCGGCGTGTGGCCGAGCGCGATGGCGGTCTCCGCGGAGCCCTGCCCCAGGGTCACGACCCGCTCGGGCTGCTCGGTGATCTTCGCCGATCCGAGCGCGCTCTTGATCGTGACCGGGAACGCCCCGTCACCGGCGCCGCTCTTGGCCGAGGCACCGGAGTTCTCGTTCTCGGCCGACGAGCAGCCTCCGAGAACGAGTGCGAGCGCGGCGGCGGTGGCCGAGACGGCGAGGGTCTGTCGACGCGCGCGGGTGAACCAGGATGGCATGGGTGTTCCTCAGGTTTCGTGGACAGCGTAGATCGCCCGATCTTAGGCAAGCCTAAGCTAAGTCGCATTTTCCTTTCAACTGGCGGGCGCTGAGCACTGTCCGCCGCCGCGACGCCGGACGCCGCCGGGACGCCGTGCGTGCGGCGAGCGCTCCCCGGCGGCACGGACGCGGGCCGTGCCCCCCGGGGCCGCCCGCGTGAACACCGTTGCCGGCGGGGCGTGAAGGGCCCCCGGCGAAGACGCACAGGATTTCCCCGGAACCGGTTGAACACGCGGCACAGTGCTTTCGTATTCAAGGATGTCCGGCTCGATGAAATGGGATCACCGGCCAAGGCATCACGGCGTCGTGATGCCGCGAAGGAGGTCATGGCCGGAGTGCAGAGCGAACCGATCACCGTCACGACCGCCTACCATGTCGCGCCGGGCCGCGAAAGCGAGTTCCGTTCATGGGCGATGGCCGTACTGGGTGCCGCGGCCCGCGTTCCCGGATATCTGGGAGGCGGGGTACTCGCCCCTGGCGAGGTCGGCTCGGAATGGCATGTCATTCACCGGTTCGACTCCGCCGGTGCCACGGCGGCCTGGGAGGAGTCCGCCGCACGGACGCGGCTGGCGTCGTACGGGAATCAGCTTGCCCGGGAGACCGGGCACCGGAGGATACGAGGTCTCAGAGCCTGGTTCGAGGGCCCGCCGGAGGCGGCGCCGCCGTCACCGCCCCGGCCGCCGCCGAAATGGAAGTTGTGGTTCGTGAACATGGGCGCCGTCTTCCCGCCGGTACTCCTCTTCAACCTGACGGTGATTCCCTATCTGGGCGCTCTCCACTCACTCGTAAGGACACTCATTCTCTGCCTGAGTGTGACGGCCATTGTCACCTGGGTGCTGATGCCACGTCTTCAGCGCTTTCTCAAGAAATGGCTGTATCCGCCTCTCCAGGCGTTCCGCGGACGGCACAAGCGCCGGGCCGCGTAAGGGGAACGCGCGGGGAAACGGGCACGGTTCGCGCCACGGAACCGCACGGCCCCGGAAAGACGAAAAGGAGGTGGGCCGGGTGAAGACTCTGCTCATCGACAATTATGACTCGTACACGTACAACCTGTTCCAGCTCATCGCCGAGGTGAATGGCGAGGAGCCGGTGGTGCTGCTCAACGACGCGCCGGCCGGCGCGGAGCTGGATCTGCGGGCGTTCGACAACGTCGTGGTGTCCCCGGGGCCTGGACATCCCGGCACGGCGCGCGACTTCGGCATCGGTACGGCGCTGCTCGCCCGGTCCGGGATCCCCGTTCTCGGGGTGTGCCTCGGCCATCAGGGCATCGCGGTGGGCGAGTTGGCCCAGGTCGTGGCGGCGCCCCGCCCCCGGCACGGCCATCTCTCCGTCATCCGGCACGACGGGCGGGAGCTGTTCCGCGGGATACCGCAGAACTTCACCGCGGTGCGCTACCACTCGCTCGCCGTACGGGAACCGCTTCCGCCGTCCCTGGAGGCCACCGCGTGGGCCGAGGACGGGGTGCTGATGGGGCTGCGGCACCGTACCCGCCCGATGTGGGGCGTGCAGTTCCACCCCGAGTCGATCCTCACCGAGTTCGGCCACCGGATGCTCGCCAACTTCGCCGAACTCACCACGTCCTGGTCGCGTACGGGCCGCTCGCGTACCAGGGCGCGGACGAAGGTGACGGCCGGGGCGGCGGGGACGGCGGCGAACGCGGGGGTCGCCCGGGAGCCGGCCTCAGCGGCCGGTACCGGCCGCTACCGGCTGCACAGCAGAATGATCGACACACCGGTGGACCCCGAGGCCGCGTTCACCCGGATGTGCGCCGACGCCCCCCGCGCGTTCTGGCTGGACAGCGCGCGCGTCGAGGCAGGGCAGTCGCGCTTCTCGTTCTTCGGGGACGGTACGGGCCCGCTCGCGGAGTTCGTACGGTACGACGTCGGGACGGGGCGGAGCGAGATCGAGCGGACCGGCCGGGCCACCCGCCGGGTGCGGGGCAGTGTGTTCGACCATCTCGGACGGCAGTTGGCGCTCCGGGCGGTGGACGCCCCCGACCTGCCCTTCGACTTCACAGCCGGCTACGTCGGGTACTTCGGGTACGAGATGAAGGCGGACTGCGGGTCACCGGGCCGCCACCGGGCCGAAACCCCCGACGCCTGCTGGCTGTTCGCCGACCGGATCGTGGTGGTGGACCACCAGGAGGGCACGACGTACGCGGTCGCCCTCGCCGAGAACACGCCCCGTGCGGCGCGGGAGGCCGCCGACTGGCTCGACTCGGCCGTGGCGCGGTTGAGTTGCGTACCCACGGCCCAGACGCCCGCCGCGCCGCGCCCGGCCGACGTCGACCTCGGGGCGGCCGAACCCTGGCTGGAGCGCGGCCGTCCCGCTTATCTCGCCGACATCGAGTCCTGCAAGCGGGAGCTGGCCGACGGGGTGAGTTACGAGATCTGTCTCACCAACGCCGTCGATCTGCCGGCGCCGCCCGACGCGTACGACTTCTACCGGGTGCTGCGCCGCCACAACCCGGCCCCGTACGCGGCGTATCTGAAGTTCGGCGAGGTCGACGTGGCGTGCTCGTCGCCCGAGCGGTTCCTGCGGATCGGCCGGGACGGCACCGTGGAGGCCAAGCCGATCAAGGGCACCGCGCCGCGCGGCGAACGGCCCGAGGAGGACGCCCGGCTGCGGGCGTCGCTCGCCGCCGACGAGAAGACCAGGTCCGAGAACCTGATGATCGTCGATCTGCTCCGCAACGACCTGGGCCGGGTCTGCCGGACGGGTACGGTGCGGGTGCCCCGGCTGATGGCGACCGAGACGTACGCGACCGTGCACCAGTTGGTCTCCACCGTTCAGGGACGCCTCCGCGAGGACAAGGACGCGCTGGACTGCGTACGTGCCTGCTTCCCAGGCGGTTCGATGACCGGGGCACCGAAACTGCGCACGCTGGAGATCATCGACCGGCTGGAGACCCGGGCCCGCGGTGTGTACTCCGGCGCCCTCGGCTATCTGAGCTGCAACGGCGCCGCGGACCTCAACATCGTGATCCGTACGGCGGTGTTCAGCGGCGGCCGGATGCGGCTCGGGGCGGGCGGCGCCATCGTCCTGGGCTCCGATCCCGCGGCCGAGTACAACGAGATGCTGCTGAAGACGGCCGCCCCCATGCGCGCCTACCTGGACCACACGGTCCGGGCCCGCGCCCGGCACCCCACCGCGCCCGTGACCACTGTCCCCGCAGCCACGGTCCCCGAAGCCGCAGTCCCCGTAGAGGAGCCGGTCCGATGACGCCCCCCACCACCCTGCGACTCACCTCCCGGTCCGCCCCGCTCGCCCCCGCCGGCCCACCGGGGCCCGCCGTCGTGACCGCCCCGCGCCTGGGGCGTACCGGCACGGCCAGGACCTGTCCCGGCAACCTGGCGGCCGACCTGGCCGACCTGGCGGAGCGCCACGGATGGACCGACCGGCCGGCTTTCCACCAGGACCACCGGGTCTGGACCCACGGCGAGGTGCACGGGCTCGCCGCGCGCGCCGCCACCGTACTGGCCGAGCGCGGAGTCGCACCGGGAGACCGGGTGCTGCTCGCGCTCCCCGACTCCGTCGCCTGGGTGATCACCTTCCTCGCCCTCGCGCGGCTCGGCGCGACCGCGGTCCTGGCCAACCCCGAACTGCCCAGCGCCGACCACGACTTCGTGGCCGGGGACGCCGACGTCACGCTCGGGGTGACCGGTCCGGGGCTGGAGGACCGCTTCCCGCCGGAGCGACGGCTCTTCAGCGACCAGCTCATGGCGCTCGCCTGCACGGCCGCCCCGGCCGAGCCCCGGCCGGCCGGCTCAGGTACGCCGCTGTACGTCCAGTACACGTCGGGGACCACCGGCCGCCCCAAGGGGGTGGTGCACGGTCACGGGGACCCGGAGGCGTACTACGAGTTCGTCGGGAGGCGGCTGCTGCGGATCGGTCCCGACGACGTCACCCTGTCGGTCTCCAAGCTCTTCTTCGCGTACGGCTTCGGCAACGCGTTCGTCTTCCCGCTCTTCTCCGGCTCCGCCGCGGTCCTGGTGGGCCGGCGCCCCTCCCCCGCCACCGTGGACGAGCTGGTCGCGCGCCACCGGGTGACACTGCTGTACTCGGTGCCGTCGGCGTACGCGGCGCTGGTCGCCGACCGGGCGGACGGGCACGCGGCGTGCTTCGCGTCCGTACGCGCCGCGGTCTCGGCCGGTGAGAGGATGCCCGCCGGACTCGGGGAGCGCGTCACCGAACTGCTCGGGGCACCCGTTCTGGAGCAGATCGGCTCGACCGAGGTCGGCCACGCCTTCTGTGCCAACAGCCTCTCCCACAACACGCCGGGCACCGTGGGCCGTCCGGTGCCGGGTTACGAGGTGCAGCTGCGGGACGCCGACGGGAGGCCGGTACCGGACGGCGAGGAGGGTGAACTGTGGGTGAAGGGACCGACGTTGACCACCGGCTACCTCAACCTGCCCGAGGACACCGCCCGCACCCTGACCGGCGGCTGGCTGGCCACCCGGGACCTCGCGCAGCGCGAGCCGGACGGCACGTACCGCCACCTCGGCAGGACGGACGACCTGGAGATGGTGGGCGGGATCACCGTGTCGCCGCTGGAGATCGAAGGCGTGCTGCGGACACACCCGGCGGTCCGTGAGGTCGCCGTGGCGGCGTTCACCGACGACCGGGGCGCCACCCGGCTGCGGGCGTTCGTCGTCCCGGCCGCTCCCGTCGAGGACACCGAGGCTCTGGAAGCGGGGATCGTCGGGCTCGCCCGGGAGCGTCTCGCGCCGTTCAAGGTGCCCAGGACGGTCCGGTTCGTGGAGTCCCTGCCCCGCACCCCCACGGGCAAACTCAGGCGGCCTCTCGTGCGCCGGGGCTCCTGGTGAACTCCCCTCATGGCTTCCGACGTTCAGGAAAGAAGGTCACCGTGCGCCACCCTCTCCCCTCCGAGCGCGGATTCTCCCTCGGGCTGATGTTCCACCAGGCCGCCCGGCGGTACGGCGCCGTACCGGTCACCCTGGACCGGCCGCTGGACGTGAGCCCCGGGGCGGGGCTCGACCTGAGCTACCGGGAGCTGGCCGGCCTCGTGGACGATCTCTCCGCGCGACTCTGGGCGGCGGGTGTCAGACCGACCGAGCGGGTGGCCATCCACAAGTCGGACAACGTCGACATCGTGGTACTGGCCTGCGCCGTCTCCCGGATCGGGGCCGTGCCCGCACTGCTCTCGCCGGGGCTGCACGGCCGGGTGGCCGGTGAGCTGCTGGAGCGGCTGGGCCGGCCCTGGCTGATCACCGACCGGGCCACGCTGGAGGGGTCGTTGCGCGACGCGGGAGCGCCGCGGGCGGCAGCCTCCGTGCCGGGTGCCGGCCCCGCCGGGGTGGCCTGTCTGGTCCGCCAGGTACTCACCGTCGACCGGAGCACCGGCTCCGCCGGCTCAGCGGGGACGGGTGACACCCCGGGGCCGGACGGCGCCGTACCGCTGGACGCGTACGCCGACGCGGCGCCGCACGCGCCGGTGCGGCTCCATCCGCGCGAGCCCTCGCTGATCACCCACAGCTCGGGCACCACAGGGGTGCCGAAGCTGGCGGTGCACTGCGCGCACACCATGGGGAACCGGCTGGTCCCGCAGAAGGCGCTGGGCTGGCCGACCCGGGGCGAGCGCGCGGCGCTGCACCTGTCCTTCGCGCACTCCCGCTTCTACCATCTCCTCGGTGTGCTGCTGCACTTCGGCAGCCCGCTGCTGCTGATCGTCGACCCCGATCCGGCCTCGGCGGGACCGCTGCTCGCCCGGCACCGGCCGGGCATCGTGGAGACCCATCCCAACACCTTCGTGCTGTGGGAGGAGTTGGCGGACGCGCCCGGGGCGCCGCTGTCCTCGGTGCGTTCGTACGGTTCCACCTTCGACGCCATCCATCCGCGCACCGTGCACAAGCTGCTGGGCGCCTCCCGGCGGCGCGCGCCCTGGCTCGTACAGCTCTACGGGCAGAGCGAGACGGGGCCGGTGGCGTTCCAGTGGTACTCGCGGCGCGGTGCGGCGAGAGCGGACAGCAGGCGGGTCGGCACCGCGATCCCCGGGTTCACCCGGGTACGGATCGCGGACGGCGACGGACGGCGTGCGGCCCCCGGCACACCGGGCCGGATCGAGGCCCGTACCCGGGGACTCATCCTCACCTATCTGGGGGCCAGGGAGAGTTACGACCGTCAACTCCACGACGGGTGGTGGCAGATGGGCGACATGGGGTATCGCGATCGCTGGGGCGGGCTCTACCTGCTGGACCGCGAGGTCGATCTGATCGACGCGGTGAACAGCAATCTGGCGGTGGAGGACATCCTGATGTCCCGGCTGGAGGAGCTGCGTGAGGTCGTGATCGTGCCGGGCGCCGAACGCGAGCCGGTACCGGTGGTGTGTGTCCGGGGCGACCGGCCGCTCGACGCGCGGCGGTGGGGCGAGGCGACCGCGGACCTGCCCGGGATGTCGGCGCCTCTCCAGTGGCGGTTCGACGATCTGCCGAGGACGTCGACCTGGAAGATCAAGCGGTTGGAGATCACCGCCATGCTGGACCGGGGCGCTCTGCCCGCCGCCGGTCTCGGGGGTTGAGATGACGCCTGTCATGGTGGTGGGCGCCGGTCCTGTGGGCCTGTCGGCGGCGCTCGCGCTGCGGGCGGGCGGCCTGCCGGTCACCGTACTGGAGGCGGATCCGCGGGGCCGAGAACGGCCGGGCAGCCGGGCCCTGTTCGTCCATCGGGAGACGTTGCAGCTGCTGGAGCGGATGCGGCCGGGGCTGGCCGCCGAGATCGTCGCGTACGGCAGGACCTGGCACACCAGACGCACCCTGTACCGGGGGCGTGAGGTGTACGCGCGGACCTTTCCCGAGCCTTCGCCCGCACCGGCCGGCGCGGGGGTTGTCGGTGTCACACCGTTCACGAGCCTGCGGCAGGTGGACACGGAGAGGTTCCTGCTCGCGGCGTGCGAGGCGGCCGGTGTGCGGTTCGAGTGGGGCGCGCGGGTGGAGCAGGTGCGGGTGTCGAGGAAGGGGGTCGGCATCACCACCAGGGACGGCAGGGACTGGTCGGGCAGCCATGTGATCGCGGCCGACGGCGCCCGCTCGACGGTACGGGCCCAGCTCGACATCCCGATGCGCGGGGCCCGTTCGGAGGGGTTCCACGTGGTGGTGGACGTCGCCGACATTCCGGGGGCCGAGCTGCCCCTTGAGCGGGTGTTCCACTACGAGCATCCGGGGGCGGACGGACGTACGGTGATGCGGGTGCCGTTCACCGGGGGGTTCCAGATCGATCTCCAGTGCCGGGAGGACGACGTGCCCGAGACGTACGGGACGAGGGAGGCGGTACGGGGGTGGCTGCCCCGGCTGGTGGGGGACGGTTACGCCGAGCGGGTGCTGTGGGTGTCGACGTACCGTTTCCTGCGGAAGGTGGCGGCCGAGTTCACCGATCCGGGCCGCCGGGTGCTCTTCGTCGGTGAGGCGGCGCACCTCTTTCCGCCGTTCGGCGCGCGGGGCATGAACAGCGGTATCGCGGACGCGGCGGCGGCAGCGGCGGCGGTCGCCGCCGGGATCGCCACCGGATCGGCCCGCCCCGTCGAGGAGTTCGCGGTGGCCCGCAGGGAGGCGGCGCTGTTCAACAGCGCGGCGGCCGGCGCGGCACTGGAGCATCTCCGGCCGCGGCGGACCGTACGGGTCAAGCAGCGCGCGGCGGCGGCGTTCGCTCCCGTACTGCCGTGGTGCGGCGAGTGGCTGGAGCGCGCGCCGTACGGTCCCCGGCAGGGGCCGCCGTCCGCGGCGGGCCGCAGGTACTGACAGGCTGGGTGGGATGAACGACAGGAGGTACGAGCCGATGGCGGCAACACCGACCGACCGCGTGGAAGCGGTCACGGAGCGGGTTCTGGGCTGGGAGCCGGGCCATGGCCTCACCGTCATGGCGGAGACGTCCGGCGGGCCCGCGGGATCCGGCGGCGCGGGCGGTACCGGCGGCGCGCTGCCGGCCGCGGACTCGTGGCTGGTCGCCGACGGGCGGGTGCGCGCGCTCGCCCGGCACCGCGAAAGGTTTCTGCGCGCCTGCGCCGAGACCGTCGAGCTGCCGCACGGTCAACTGGCGGCATTCTGGCAGGACATGACGGCCGCCCTGCCGCGCGAGGGGTCCTGGTTCCCCCGGGTGGAGCTGGCGCCCGACGGCCGGACTCCCCTGCTGAGGCTGCGGCTTCGGGTCGCTCCGCCGCTCACCTCGGAGGTACGGGTGTGGTCGGAGGGGCAGCCCGATCCCCGGGCGGTTCCCCGGCGCAAGGGCCCGGACCTGGACACGCTCGCGGGGGTACGGCGGCGGGCGGCGGCCCACGGGGCCGACGAGGCGCTGCTGACCTCCGCCTCGGGGCTGGTACTGGAGGCCGCGTACTCCAGTGTGCTGTGGTGGGAGGAGGGGACGCTCTGTGTGCCGTCGCCGGCGCTGCCGGTGCTGGCGGGGGTCACCACCGCGGTCATCCGTGAACGGGCCCGGCGGGCCCGGATTCCGTTCGTCGCCTGTGAACGTACGGTGGCGGATCTGGAGGGGCGTGAGGTGTGGCTGGTGAACGCGCTGCACGGGATCCGTCCGGTGACGGCGTGGACGGGGCGGCCGATGCGGGCGGGCGCGGCGACCCGTGCGCCCGAGTGGCGGGAATGGCTGGCCGGAATCACCGAGCCGCTTCCGGTGGACTGGCCATGACCTCCGCCGACCCGTCGGGAAAGACGCCCTCCGGGTGAACGGGGTCCGGGGACAGGGAAATTGACCCCGGTTTCGACATCGGACGCGTATATCGCGCCGGGCCGTATCTGCGGCCCGGCGCGATATTCCTGGTTCACGAATTCTTGGGTACCGGCTGATAGGCGCCCGGAACCATTCGGGTGGCGATGGCGATGCGGTTGTACGCGTTGATGACGGTGGCCGCCCAGATCAATGCCGCGACCTGTGCCTCCTCGAAGACGGCGGCGGCGTCGGCGTAGACCGCGTCGGGCACCTGGCCGTCGTGGACCAGGGTCACAGCCTCGGTCAGCGCGAGGGCGGCACGCTCCCGCTCGCTGAAGAACGGTGTCTCGCGCCAGGCGATCAGCGTGTGGACACGGTGCTCGGCCTCGCCCTGGGCTCGGGCGTCCTTCGTATGCATGTCGAGGCAGAAGGCGCAGCCGTTGATCTGCGAGGCGCGAATCCTGATGAGTTCCAGGATTTCCGGCTCGACCTCGGCTTCGCGTGCCGCGGAAACGGCTGCGGCGTGCAGAGCGCCCATGGCACCGGTGACGTCCGGGGTGAGTTTCTTCAGCGGTACGCGGGGCGTGGATTCTTGGCGGTTCATACCGGAACTCTATTCCCCGGTACGGCAGTCGGGGAACGGAATCGCGAAATACCGGAACGGCGTTTCGGGGGACGCGGGGGTCCGGAGGGCCGCCCGGCGCCCGGTTGGCTGGAAATCGCCGTCTCCGGGGCGCCCCTTGGGAATCGCTTTACCTTCTGGGGTAGTTCTGGTGGCGCCCCACACCCCGCCGGTCCTCAGCGGGGATCAGTGCAGGGAACGACAGAAGCGTATGAAGGAGTGGACGCCACGATGGTGTTCAAGAAACTGCTCGGAGCCGTCGGTGTCGGCGGTCCCTCGGTCGACACGGTGCTGGACAGCACGACCGCCGTCCCCGGCGGCCCCCTGACCGGCCGGGTGCTGCTGCGCGGCGGCCGGGCGGACGTGGAGATCGAGCAGATCACGCTGGATCTGGTCGCCCGTGTGGAGGCGGAGGGGGACGACGGGGAGAGCGAGGGAACCGTCGTCTTCGACCGTACGGTGGTCGGCGGCGGCTTCCGCCTGGCCGAGGAGACCGAGCACGCGGTGCCGTTCTCCCTGACCCTCCCGTGGGAGACACCGCTGACCGAACTGCACGGCCAGCCGCTGGGCGTGGTGCTGGGCGTACGCACCGAACTGGCGGTGGCCGGAGCGCGTGACAAGGGCGATCTCGACCAGCTCGGGGTGGCGCCGCTGCCGGTGCAGGAGGCGATCCTGGAGGCGCTCGGGCAGCTCGGCTGGGGTTTCAAATCGGCCGATCTGGAGCTGGGGCACATCAACGGCACCGGTCAGCGGCTCCCCTTCTACCAGGAGCTGGAACTCACACCGCCCGCGCAGTACGCGCACGTGGTGAACGAGATCGAGGTGACGTTCCTCGCCGCGCCCGGCGGGATGGAGGTCGTCATCGAGGCCGACAAGCGCGGCGGGCTCTTCTCCGGCGGCCACGACACCGTGCACCGGTTCACGGTCTCGCACCACGACGTGGCGCGGACCCAGTGGAACGCTGAGGTCGACGGCTGGTTCCGGCAGGTCCTCGACGCGCACGCGTCGCGTACCGGTCCCGGTCCCTACGAGACGCACGGGCACGGAGGGTACGGCGGCCACGGCGGCCACGGCGGGTACGCGGACCACGGTCACGGCGAGCACCATTCCGGTGAGCGGCGCTCCGGCCCGAGCACCGGCGCCGTGGTGGCCGGCGTCGCGGCGGGTGTGGCGGTCGGTGTCGTGGGCGGGATGGTCGCCGCGGAGGTCGTCGACGAGATCGGTGACGCCTTCGAGGGCGACGAGGACGACGGCGGCGACGACGAGTAACGAAGCCGGGAAGGACGAAGGCCCCGGCTGGACGGGGGATTCCAGCCGGGGCCGTTCGGTGCGCGAGCGGAGGGCGGTCGCCTCGCGGCGTACCCGGGCGCTCGGGGGGAGGCCCGGGGACACGGTCCCCTCCGTGCCCACATAGGTGGAAACGGAAAACCGGCCCTCGGGGTTCCCATTCCGTCACACATACCGACAGGAGACGGCTCCGACCGGCCGTCGTCGGTCGGCGACGTCGGTCGAGGCTCGCGCGGGAGGCGGGTCGCTCCACGGCCCGCGCCCGGTACCGCCCCGGTGTCGTACCGGACTCCCTCTGGAAGGCGTGGGAGAGCGTGTACGGGCTGCCGTGGCCCACCCGGCCGGCGATGGCGGCCAGGGTGTCGCGGGTGTCGCGGGTGTCGCGGGTGTCGCGGGTGTCGCGGGTGTCGCGGAGCAGGGTGGCGGCGAGGATGACGCGCCACCAGGTGACGTACGTCCGCCGGATTCCCGGGCGGGCGGCCGACGAACGGGAGTTGCTCGTTCCCGCGCACTTCGGTGGTGCGGGCGCCCTGGAAGTCCGCCGGGAGACCGGTGGGTTCGCCCTCGGCCCCAAGGCGGAGCAGGCGCCCGCCTCACCGCGGGGCGCGGCCGGCCCCGTACCGGCGGAAGCGGACCGCGGCGCCCGGGGGCAGCTGGCCGGCGAGCGGGAGGTCGTCCGTGTGGACGACTCCGATGACCGGATAGCCGCCGGTGACCGGATGGTCGGCGAGGAAGAGGATCGGCCGCCCGTTCGGGGGGACTTGGAGGGCGCCTCGGACCATGCCCTCGGCCGGGAGTTCACCGTACCCGGCGCGGACGAGGGCGGGGCCGTCGAGCCGTACACCCACCCGGTTGCTCCGGCTGGTGGCCTCCCAGCGCTCCCGGTAGAGGGCCCGGCGGGACGCCTCGTCGAACCAGTCGTCCCGTGGTCCTGGCACCACCCTGAGGGTGAACTCCCGCGGCGGGTCGGCGCACGGTGCCAGATCGACGCCGGGCATGCTGCCGGTGGCCGGGGCGAGGGGCACCGTGTCGCCCGCCGTCAGGGGCGGCGGGCCGAGGCCGGAGAGCAGGTCGGCCGAGCGGGAGCCGAGGACGGGCGGTACGTCGAGCCCGCCCCGTACGGCGAGATAGGTGCGCAGCCCGGAGGCCGGCGGGCCGAGTTCGAGGAGTTGGCCGTCGGTCACGGCGATCGGGGCGTTCATCCCTGCGGGCCGGCCGTCGAGGCGGACGGGGCAGGGCGCGCCCGTGAGGGCGAGGTAGAGCACCGTCGGTGTGCCGTCGGCGCGGCGGGAGCGGATCCGGGCACGCAGCCCGCCGAGGGTGATCTCCAGTGCCGCGGAGTCCTCCGGGTTGCCGAGCAGCCGGTTGGCGAGGGTGAGGGAGGCGGTGTCGGCCGCGCCCGACGTCGTGACGCCGAGGTGGGCCCAGCCGGGCCTGCCGAGGTCCTGGACGGTGGTCAGCGGGCCGGGGGCGAGGATCTCCAGGTGGCGCCCGTTCATCGGCCGGCCTCCCGCAGCCGTACGGCTCTGCCGGGTACGAGCAGCGCGGGCGGGTCGCGTCGCTCGTCCCACAGAGTGAGCGGGGTGGTGCCCAGGAGGTGCCAGCCGCCGGGTGAGGGGCGCGGGTAGACACCGGTGAAGCCGCCCGCGACGGCGACGGCGCCCGCCGGTACCTCGGTGCGCGGCTCGGCGCGGCGGGGCAGCGCCAGCAGCGGGTCGGTGCCGGTCAGATAGCCGAAGCCGGGGGCGAATCCGGCGAACGCCACGGTGTAGCGGGGCGCGGTGTGACGGGCGATCACCTCTTCCGTGGTCAGCCCGGTCCGTCGCGCGACCTCGTGGAGATCGGGGCCGTCGTACCGTACGGGAACGGTCAGTTCGTCCTGGTCGCCTCTCCGGTCGGCTCCCTGGCCGGGCCGTTCCGTACGGGGCTTCGTGGCGCGGCGGGCGACCTCGCGGGCGAGCCTGTCGTGTCCGGTCACCGCCGGGTCGTAGGTGATCAGCAGGGTGCGCGCGGCGGCGACCAGTTCGCGTACGCCGCGCGGTGTGTCGGCCGCCAGTTCGGCGCGCAGCGCGAGGACGGCGTCGAGTCCGTCGAGTTCGGCGAGGAGCGCCGCGCTGCCCATGGGCCGCAGGACGGGGCCGTCGGGGGTGGTCATCGGGCGGTGAAGGGCCGGGGGCCGTGGCCCGTGCGGGTGAGTTCGTCGCGGAGCAGGCGGGCGATCGCCACCGCGCCGGGGGTGTCGCCGTGGACGCAGAGGGAGTCGGCGCGTACGGGGACGTCGGTGCCGTCGACGGCGGTCACGACCCCCTCGGTGACCATGCGCAGGGAGCGCGCCACGATCGCGTCGGGATCGTGCAGCACCGCGCCGGGTTCGCGCCGGGAGACCAGGGTGCCCTGAGGGGTGTACGCGCGGTCGGCGAACGCCTCCTGGAAACAGGGCAGTCCGGCGTCGGCGGCGTGGCGGAGCCAGGCGCTGCCGGGCAGGCCGAGTACGGCCAGGGCGGGGTCGTAGCGGCGTACGGCCTCGGCCACGGCGGCGGCCTGTGCCTCGTGGTGGACGATCGCGTTGTAGAGCGCGCCGTGGGGTTTGACGTAGGTGACGCGGGTACCGGCGAGGCGGGCGAAGCCGTCGAGGGCGGCGATCTGGTAGACGACGTCGTTGACGAGTTCCGGCGGGTCGACGTCGATGAAGCGGCGGCCGAATCCGGGCAGGTCGCGGTAGCCGACCTGGGCGCCGATCGCGACTCCGCGCCGGGCCGCCTCCTCGCACGCGCCCCGCATCACGGTCGGGTCGCCGGCGTGGAAGCCACAGGCGATGTTGGCGCTGGTGACGAGGGTGAGGAGGGCGTCGTCGTCGCCGAGGCGCCAGGCTCCGAAGCCTTCGCCGAGGTCGCTGTTGAGATCGATCGTCATGGGTCACACCTGCCAGGTCGGGAGGGTCGTGCGGATCGGGTGGCGGATCGGGGGTCCGGTCTCGGCGGGGTCGTGGGCGTCCGGTTCCCGCGCCGGTGGGGGCAGTTCACCGGCGGGGCGGGCCGACCGCGCGCGCGGCGGGCCGGGTTCGGCGAGGAAACGACGGGCCGGGGCGCCCGGTGCAGCGGGTTGCCCGTTCCCGGAAGGGTGTACCGGCGTCGGGCGGGGCCGCCCGGGACCACCCGGTACGCGGCTTCGGTGATCACGACGGATGGGTCTCCTCTCTTCCCTGCCCGCACACGTTCCTGACCCTGACCGTACGTCCGCCCTCGGTCCGCTCGACCGTCGCCTCACCCCCGGCGGGGTCGTTCCCTCCTCTTCCACCCGCCCGGCATCATCGAACCGGGTGTCACCCTCTTTCCCCGCCGCACGCATTGACCACTTGACGTGTCCATGCGACGCTCCGCTGGGAGCGCTCCCACTCCTTGTTCGAGCCGCCTGCGAAGGGGTCCCCCACCATGCCCGTTCCGCCGTATCCGCTCCGTGGTCCACGCCGTGCCATCTCCTGGACAGCCGCCGCGGCGCTCTCGGCGGCGCTGCTGGTCACCGGTCCCGCGACCACGTCCGCCGTCGGCGCGGACGCCTCCGGGGCCGCCGTGTCCGCCGCCGCGGACACCTCGGTGCGCACCAATCAGCTCGGCTATCTGCCCGACGGTCCCAAGCGCGCCACCGTCGTGACCGCGTCGGCCACGCCGCTCGCCTGGCAGCTCAAGAACGCGGCGGGCGCGGTCGTCGCCTCCGGGACCGCCACCGTCCGGGGCACCGACGCCGCCTCGCGCGAGGCCACCCAGCTCGCCGACTTCTCCTCGTACAGCGGTACGGGGAATGGTTTCACCCTGGTCGCCGACGGGCGGAGCAGCCACCCCTTCGCCATCGACGCCGGGCTCTACAAGGCCCTGCGCTCGGACGCGATGTCGTTCTTCTACCAGCAGCGCAGCGGCATCGCCGTCGAGGCGTCGCTCGCGGGCGCGGCGTACGCGCGCCCCGCCGGGCATCTGGGGGTCGCGCCGAACAGGGGCGACACGAGCGTGCCCTGCCAGGCCGGGGCCTGCGACTACAGCCGTGATGTACGGGGCGGCTGGTACGACGCGGGCGACCAGGGCAAGTACGTCGTCAACGGGGGCATCTCCACCTGGCTGATGGTCAACGCGTACGAGCGCGCGGGACGGGCCGGTACGGCGGCGTCGCTGGGCGACTCCACGCTCAGGATCCCGGAGCGCGGCAACGGCGTCCCCGACGTGCTCGACGAGGCACGCTGGGAGCTGGACTTCCTGATGCGGATGCAGGTGCCCGCGGGCAAGCCGCTCGCGGGGACGGCGTTCCACAAGATCCACGACGCGGCCTGGACGGCGCTGCCCACCCGGCCCGAGCAGGATGCCCAGCAGCGCGAACTGCACCGCCCCTCGACCGCGGCGACCCTCAACCTCGCGGCCACCGCCGCCCAGTGCGCCCGGGTCTACGCCCCGTACGACGCGGCGTTCGCGGCCCGCTGCCTGGACGCGGCCCGGCGCGCCTGGACGGCGGCGCGCGCCAACCCGGCGCTGATCGCGCCGGATTCGGACGGGACGGGCGGGGGCGCCTACGGTGACGCGACGGTGAGCGACGAGTTCTACTGGGCCGGCGCCGAGCTGTACGCGACGACCGGGGAGGCCGCGTACCGGGACGCCGTCACCGGCTCGTCCTGGCACACCGCCGCGAACGCCTTCCCCGGGGCGGGGTTCGGCTGGGCGGACACGGCGGCGCTCGGCCGGCTCACCCTGGCCACCGTGCCCACCGGTCTGTCCGCCTCGGACACGGCGCGGATCCGCGCCTCGGTGACCACCGCCGCCGACGGCTATCTGTCCCTCATGGCGGGCCAGGGGTACGCGGTGCCGCTCCCCTCGACCACGTATGTGTGGGGCTCCAACAGCCTGGTGGCCAACAACGCGGTGGTGATGGCCGTCGCCGGCGATCTGACGGGCCAGCAGCGCTACCGCGCCGGGGCGGTCGAGACGCTGGACTACCTGCTCGGCCGCAACACCCTCGACCTGTCGTACGTCACGGGGTACGGGACGCGGTCCTCCCAGAACCAGCACCACCGGTTCTGGGCGCACCAGGCGGACACGTCGCTCCCCCACCCGCCGGCGGGTTCGCTCGCGGGCGGCCCCAACGCGGGGCTCCAGGATCCGGTGGCGGAGCAGCAGCTTCCCGGGTGCGCGCCCGCGGCCTGCTACATCGACGACATCGGCTCGTACTCCACCAACGAGGTGGCGGTCAACTGGAACGCCCCGCTGGTCTGGCTCGCGTCCTACGCCGCCGGGCCGTCCACCGGTGGAGGCGGCGGGGGCGATCCGGTGCCGGGCGCGGGGTGCGCGGTGACCTACCGGGTCGACTCCACCTGGTCCAGCGGGTTCACCGCGACGGTGACGGTGCGGAACACGTCCACGACCGCCGTCGACGGCTGGACGCTGGGCTGGACGTACGGGGGTGACCAGCGGGTGACCAGTGCCTGGGGCGCGACCGTCGGCCAGAGCGGCACCACCGTCACGGCGAAGGACGCGGGCTGGAACCGGGCGGTCGCGCCCGGCGGGACGGTGAGTTTCGGTCTCCAGGCCGCCGTCACCGGAGCGAACGCGGCGCCCACCGCGTTCACCCTCAACGCGGGCGCGTGCGGCTGAGAGCCGGCCCGCCCGCCCTGTCCACCTTGTGGGGGGGGGGGCCGCGGCCC